>NZ_JBHUWD010000024.1:0-70061 GCF_042670205.1 Luteimicrobium sp. NPDC057192
GCGCGGACGGGCGCAGACCCCGTGTTCGGCACCGGAGCGGGTGACCCTGCGGCAGGGGCGGGTCAGCGCTCGACGAGGGCGTCGTACTCGGGGTGGCGCTCGATGTAGCCCTCGATGAACCAGCACACCGGGACGACGCGGGCCCCCGCGGCCTTGGCGTCGTCGAGCGCGCGACGCGCGAGCGTCGCCGCGATGCCGTGGCCCTCGAGCTCGGGGGGCACGAACGTGTGCGGGAAGACGATGCGGGGGCCGCGCGGGGTCGAGCTGCGCCGGTAGTCCGCGACCCCGACGACGTCCCCGTCGGGGGTGCGCGCCTCGTAGCGGGACTCGTCGGGGTTGTCGACGACCTCGAACTCGATGTCTGGGGTGCGCGCGGAGGGGGCCATGCACCGATCATCCCCCTTCCGCGCGTCCTCGCCGCCGCCCGAACCGCCTCCCTCGCGAAGGAGGCGGCGCGGACGCCTACTTCGCGGGCGTCGCGGCCGTCCGGGCGACGCGCGGGAGCAGGAGGGCCGCGACGACGGCGGCCGACGCACCGGCGGCTGCGACCCAGAACATGGCCGAGCTCCCCGCGACGACGGCCGAGGTCACGGCCTCGCGTGCCGCCGCCGGGAGGGTGCCGAGCTGCTCGGGCGTGAGGCTCGCGACGTCGGGCCCGGACGACCCGGCGCCCGACGGGCCGCCCGCGAGCGCCGCGTCGACGTGGCGGGTCACGGTGCCGGTGAAGACGGTCCCGAGGGCGCCGACGCCGATCGCTCCGCCGAGCGTCCGCAGGAACTGTGCGGCGCCGGTCGCGGCCCCGACCTCGCGCGCGGGCGAGGAATTCTGGACGAGCACGAGCGGCGTCTGGAACAGGAACCCGACGCCCGCGCCGGCCAGCACCATGTACGCGGCGGCGACCCAGGTGGACGTCCCGGCGTCCATCGTGGCGAGCAGCCCGCACGCCACGACCAGCACCACGGTCCCGGCGAGGATCGCGGGCCGGAACCGGCGCGGCGTCGTCGTCCAGGAGCCGGTGACCATCGCGACGGCGATCGCGGGGAGCAGGAGCGGCAGGAGGAGCAGGCCGCTGCTGCTCGCGGAGCGCCCCTGCACGAGCTGCAGGTAGAGCGGGAGGTAGTTCATGGCGCCCATGAGGACGGCGCCGGTCCCGAAGAACATCACGACGATGCTCGCGACGACGGCACGGTTGCGGAAGAGGTCGGGCGGCAGGACGGGGTGGCTCGCGCGCCGCTCGATCGGGACGAGGGCGGCGATCGCCGCCGCGGCGACGAGCGCGGCGCCGACGACGGGCCACGACACCCACGCGTACTCGTGCCCGCCCCACGTGACGGCGAGGACGATGCCGGTGCTGGCGACCGAGACGGCGGCCAGCCCGCCGACGTCGATCCGGCCGGAGCGGCCGACCGCCGGGAGCCGGAGGAGGAGGGCGGCGCCGGCGATCGCGATCGCGACGATCGGGAGGTTGAGGAGGAAGATCCAGCGCCAGCCGAGGTGGTCGGTGACGATGCCGCCGACCCACGGCCCGATGATCATCGAGAACGGCGCGACCGCCCCGAGCGCCGCGCTGTAGCGGGCGCGCTTGTCGGGCGGGGCGACGTCGGCGACGACGGCGAGGAGGGTGGTGAGCGCCATGCCCGCGCCGAGCCCCTGGACGCCGCGCGCGACGATGAGCTCCCCCATCGCCTGGCTGAGGCCGGCCCAAGCGGACCCGGCGAAGAAGACGACGAGCGCGAGGAGGAGGAGGCGCTTGCGGCCGAACATGTCGCCCAGCCGGCCCGCGAGCACCGTCCCGACGGCCATGGTCAGCAGGTAGGTCGTGACGATCCACGCGATCGAGGCGAAGCCGCCGAGCTCGCCCGCGATGGTCGGGGCTGCTGTCGCGGCGACCAGGCCGTCGAGCTGGATGGGGACGATCGCGAGGACGAGGCTCGTGAGGATGAGCCCGATGCGCGGCGCTCCCGCGGTCGCCTCGGGCGGCGCGTCGGTGCGGGTCGTGGTGGTCATGTGATCCTCGCTTACCTGTCGACCGGCTAGTTTCCTTGTCGGACGACAGGTAAGCACGTTCCTAGCCGGTCGTCAAGTAGGTCGGCCGGTAGGGTGAAGGGCAGCCCCACAGCCAGGAGGTTCGATGCCACGGGACGGGTCCGGCACACGCCGCGAGATCCTCGACACCGCCATGCGCCTCTTCGTGGACCAGGGCTACGACAAGACGTCCCTGCGCGAGATCGCCGAGTCGGTCGGCGTCACGAAGGCCGCGCTCTACTACCACTTCCGCACCAAGGACGACATCGTCCGGGCGGCGCTCCAGGACTACTACGGGACCGTCGGCGACGTCGTCGACTGGCTGGAGACCGTCCCGCCCGGCGAGGCGCGCGACGTCGAGCTCGTCGACCGGCTCCGCGCCCTCTTCGACGGCCCCCTCGGGCTCGCCATGCGCTTCAGCCAGGCCAACCCCACCGTGATGAACCGCGAGGAGTTCCACGGTGCGTCCGGCCGGGAGCTGCGGCGGCTCGTCCAGATCCTCGCCGGGCCCGACGCCGCCGCGGACGCGGCCCTGCGCGCCACCCTGGCCTTCGGCGCGCTCGTGCTCGGCACGATCGGCGACCAGGACGTCCCCTTCCCGATGGGCTCGGTCGAGGACCGGGCCGGCGCAGGCCGCACCATCGCGCTGGAGCTGCTCGCCGGCGTCCGCAGCACCCCCTCCCCGCCGAGGTAGCGGGGCACCCCGCTCCTCGGGGGGCCGTCAGCGCGCCGTCACGCCGCTCGCACGGCGCGCCGTGGCAGCACGAGGAAGACGACGGCCGCCATGGCGACGAGCATCCCGGCCGCCGACCAGCTCGCCACGCCGAAGCCGTGCACCACGCCCGCGAGGCCCGACGCCGGGTGGCGCGCGAGGTAGGAGGAGGCCGCGTCGGCGGCGACCGTGCTGAGCAGCGCCGTGCCGAGCGACGCGCCGACCTGCTGCGACGTCATGACCATCGCGCCGGCGACGGCCGTGTCAGGCCCTGCGCCCAACGTCGCCGTGCTGTTGGCGGTGACGAGCACCCAGCCCGCGCCGGCGCCGACGAGCAGGAACACCGGCATGACGTGCGTCCAGTAGCCGCTGTCGGGGTGGAGCGCGCCGAGCAGCCCCAGCCCTGCGGCGATCACCAGCAGCCCCGACGGGAGGAGGAGCACGGCCGTCGACCGGCCGATGCGCGGGCTGACGAACCGGACGCCGGCCATGAGTCCGACCGTGAAGGGCAGGAAGCCGAGGCCGGTGCGGACCGGCGACCACCCGCGCACGTCCTGGAGGAAGAAGGTCAGGAAGAAGAGCGCGGCGAAGATGCCGACGGCGAGGCTCAGCACCGCGAGGTAGGACCCGCCGCGGCGCCGGTCGCGCACGACGCGCAGCGGGAGCAGGGGGCTCGGGACGCGCGCTTCGACGACGACGAACGCGACGAGCACGACCGCGCCCAGAGCCAGCGACCCGACCGTGACGCCCGCGCGCCACCCGTCGGTCTCGGCCCGGGCGAACCCGTAGACGAGAGCGAGCAGACCGAGCGATGCCAGCACCGCCCCGGGCACGTCGAGCGGACGACGAGCGGGCGGCACGGGACGCACCGCGTAGGCGGCGAGGCCGATCGCGATCGCGGCCACGACGACGTTGACGAACATGCACCAGCGCCAGTCGAGGTACTGCGTGAGAAGCCCGCCGAGCACCAGACCGATGCCGGACGAGCTGCCCATGACCGTCCCGTAGACGCCGAACGCCTTGCCGCGTTCGGGAGCGACCGGGAAGGAGGTCGAGAGGGTCGCCAGCACGGAGGGCGTCATGAGGGCACCGAACGCGCCTTGCGCCGCTCGGGCCGCGAGCAGCATCCACGTGTCGGTGGCGAGGCCGCCGGCGACCGACGCGACCGCGAAGCCCGCGGCCCCGACCAGCAGGGCACGCCGGCGGCCCATCGCCTCCGACAGGCGGCCGCCCACGAGGAGCAGGCCGCCGTAGCCCAGGGCGAACGCCGTGATCACCCATTGCCGGTCGGCGTCGGCGAAGCCGAGGTCCCGCTGGGCCGACGGCAGGGCGATGTTCATGATCGTGAGGTCGAGACCGACCATCAGCTGTGCCGTCGCGACGGCCGCCAGCGCCCACCAGCGGCGCGGGTCGACCGGGACGGCGGTCGTGGTCGGGGACGAGTCGGTCGTGGTCATGAGAGCCTCCGGTGCAGCGTCGATTGTTTGCCGGCTATCGACACGCTAGACGGCTAGTCATTAGCCGTCAATCGATCAGCCCAGGTTCCGGTGCCTGATCGATAGCCGACGATCGATACCATCGGAGCGGGGCAGCAGGCGCGCCCCACCCCGAGCCCAGGAGGACCCATGGCCGACGTCAGCGACGCGTACACCCTCGCGTCGAAGACCTTCCGCGCGGCCCTGACCACGGTCCTCCGGCGCCACGGGCTCCACCTCGGCCAGAACCTCGTCCTCGAGCGGCTGGCCGACACGGACGGCCAGACGCCCGGCGAGCTCGCCACCGCGATCCACGTCACCACGCCGACCATCGTCAAGATGGCCACCCGGATGGCGTCGGCCGGGCTCCTGGTCCGACGGCGCGACACCACCGACAACCGGCTGGTGCGGCTCTACCTCACACCCGAAGGTCGTGCCCTCGTCGGCCCGCTGCGCGCCGACCTCGACGAGCTCGAGGCGGAGCTCGTCACGGGTCTCAGCGCCGCCGAGCGCGCGACGCTGCTCGAGCTGATGGCCCGCGTGACCGGCAACGCCCGCGCGCTGCTGGACGCGTGGGCCGTGGTGCCCGAGGAGCACGTGGGGCACGAGGACGGATGAGCCGCTGGGGCCCCTCGGTCACAGCTCCCGGCGCGCCTTCTCGATGAGCGGCCGCAGCCGGTACGGGATCAGCTCCCCCATCGAGAGCGACGTCTCCGTGCGCTCCACACCGTCGATCGCCAGGATCGCCGCGTCGATGCGGAACAGGTGGTCGGTGTCCCGGCACAGCAGCTGCACCTGGAGGTCGGCGGTGCCGCTGCGGCCGTAGGCCTGCACAACCTCGGGGATGTTCCGCAGCTCCGTGACGATGCGGGCGAGCTCCTTCTGCCGCACCTCGACCTCGAGGAACGCCGCGAGCGAGTACCCCAGGTAGTGCGGGTTCAGGCTCCGGTCGAAGTCGAGGAACGCACCCGCCTCCTCGAGCTGCGCGAGCCGCGCGTAGATCGTGTTGCGCGACATGCGCAGCTCCGCCGCCAGGGCCGCGATGGTCGCCCGCGGGTGGTCCGCGAGCGCCGCCAGGATGGCGAGGTCGACAGCGTCGTAGCTGCGCATATCGATCAGCGTAGCCGCTGGCGGCTGCGCACTGCGCTCAACGTGTCGCGGTGCGCTTTTCGCAGACTGTGACCGGCGTTACCTTCCGAGAACACCGGTCCTCGACGAGGAGGACCGGCGGAGACGCGAGGCGAGGCAACCATGCCAGGCATCACGGATTCGACGACGCGCGACGACCTGTCACCCGCAGGCACCGCGCGCGAGAACCTGACGGCACACGAGGCGGGCGCACCGGACGGGCGCCCCGCAGACGGCGGCGCGGACGGCGGCGCCGGCACGGTCCGGCTCCTGGACCCGGACGGCGTCCGGCACCCGTCGCCCGAGCACGACCGGTGGCTGTCCGACGTCGACGGCGACGACCGGGCGCTCCTCCAGCTCCTGGAGGACATGGTGGTGGTGCGGCGCATCGACACCGAGGCCACCGCCCTCCAGCGGCAGGGCGAGCTCGCGCTGTGGCCGCCCGTGCTCGGTCAGGAGGCCGCCCAGGTCGGCTCGGCGCACGCGCTGCGGCGCGACGACTTCGTGTTCGGCAGCTACCGCGAGCACGGCGTCGCGTACGTGCGCGGGGTCGCCCCCGTGGACCTGCTGCGCGAGTGGCGCGGCATCGTCACCGCGGGCTGGGACCCGTACGCGGTCAGGGTGGCCACCCCGCAGGTCATCGTGGGCGGGCACGCGCTGCACGGCGTCGGGTACGCGATGGGCATCCTCGCCGACGCCGAGCGTGACGGCGCCGCCGGGAGCGACGACGGCACCGCCGCCGTCGTCAGCTACTTCGGCGACGGCGCGATGAGCCAGGGCGCGGTCAACGAGGCCTTCGTCTTCGCGGGCACGTGGTCGGCGCCCGTCGTCTTCTTCTGCCAGAACAACCAGTGGGCGATCTCCGAGCCCGTGGCGCTGCAGTCCCACGTGCCGCTCGTGGCCCGTGCCGCCGGCTTCGGGCTGACGGGCGTCCAGGTGGACGGCAACGACGTCCTGGGCGTGCTGGCCGTGACGGGCGCCGCGCTGCACCGGGCGCGGACGGGCGGGGGTCCCACGCTCGTCGAGGCGGTGACGTACCGCCGCGGACCGCACACGACAGCCGACGACCCCACCCGGTACCGCGAGGCCGCCGAGGTCGAGGCGTGGGTACGACGTGACCCGATCGACCGGTTCACCGCCTACCTGCGTGACCGCGGGGTGCTGACGGACGCCGCGGACGCCCACGTCCGTGACGTCGCCGACCGGGTGGCCGCGGCGCTGCGGACGGACCTCGCGGCGAGCCCGACCCCGCCGCCGCTGTCGATCTTCGAGCACGTGTACGCGCAGCCGAACCCGGCGCTGGAGGCCGAGCGCGACGCGTACGCGCAGTACCTCGCCGGGTTCGCCGACGACGGCGCGGACGGTGCCCGATGACGGCGCTCACGCTCGCGAAGGCGCTCAACCTGGGCCTCCGCCGTTCCCTGGCCGACGACCCGTCGGTGGTGCTGCTCGGTGAGGACATCGGTCGGCTCGGCGGCGTCTTCCGCGTCACCGACGGGCTCCAGGAAGAGTTCGGCCCGCGCCGCGTCATGGACACCCCCCTCGCGGAGGCCGGCATCCTCGGCGCGGCGGTGGGCCTGGCCTACCGCGGGTACCGGCCGGTGGTGGAGATCCAGTTCGACGGGTTCGTCTACGTCGCCTTCGACCAGATCGTCAGCCAGGTCGCGCGCATGCTGGCGCGCACCGCGGGGGCGGTCCGGCTGCCGATCACGATCCGGATCCCCGTCGGCGGCGGCACCGGCGCCGCCGAGCACCACTCCGAGTCGCCGGAGGCGTACTTCGTGCACACGGCGGGCCTGCGCGTGGTCGAGGTGGCCAGCCCGCAGGACGCGTACACGGTGATCCAGCAGGCGATCGCGTGCGACGACCCCGTGGTCTTCTTCGAGCCGAAGCGGCGCTACTACACCAAGGGCGAGGTGGACACCGAGGCCGCGCTCGCCGACGCGCCACCCATGGGGGCGGCGCGCGTCGTCGTGCCCGGCAGCGACGTCACGCTCGTGACGTACGGCGGGCTCGTCGCCACCGCCGTCGACGCCGCCACCGCGGCCGCCGACGACGGCGTCTCCGTCGAGGTGATCGACCTGCGGTCCCTGTCCCCCGCCGACAACGACACCGTCGCCGCGTCGGTGCGGCGCACGGGCCGGCTCGTCGTCGCGCACGAGGGGCCGCACGAGGCCGGCGTCGGCGCCGAGATCGCCGCGACCGCCACCGAGCGGTGCTTCGAGTACCTCGAGGCGGCGCCCGTCCGCGTCACCGGCCACGACATCCCCTATCCGCCGGCCAAGCTCGAGATGCACCACGTCCCCGACCTCGACCGCATCCTCGACGGCGTCGACCGGGTGCTGGGCCGCGTGCCCTCGACCGGGGCGGTGGTCGCGTGAGCGAGCGCGCGTTCCGCCTTCCCGACCTCGGCGAGGGCCTCACCGAGTCCGACGTCATCGCGTGGCACGTCGCCGTCGGCGACACCGTCGCGCTCAACCAGGTGATCGCGGAGGTCGAGACGGCGAAGGCGCTGGTCGACATCCCCTCGCCCTTCGCGGGCGTCGTCACCGGCCTGCACGCCGAGGAGGGGCAGACGGTGCGCGTGGGCGAGCCGCTGGTCACGTTCGACGTGGCGGACGACGCCGGCGGTGAGGCACCGGAGCCCGTGGACGCCGCCCCGGCTGCGGCCGCGGAGCCGGCTGCGGCCGCGGCGCCGGCTGCGGCCGCGGAGTCGCCCTCGGAGTCGGCCGCAGTACCGGCGAGCGCGGAACCGGAGTCCCCGGCGCCGACCCTCGTGGGGTACGGCGCAGCGCCCGAGCGGGGCGGACGCCCGACGCGACGACCGCGGCGCTACGCCACCCCTCCGGCCGCGTCGTCGCTCCCGGCCGAGGTCACGCCCCTCGCCGCCGTCGCGCCGGCCGACCGGGCCCGCTCGACACCGGTCGTCCGGGCGCTCGCGCGCCGGCTCGGCGTCGACCTGTCGAGCGTGCCCGGGTCCGGACCCCAGGGACAGGTGACCCGCCGCGACGTCGAGGCGCTGGCCGCCGCGCCCGCCGGACGCGAGCCCGCGCCGGACGCCGCCGAGACCCGCACGCCGGTGCGCGGCGTGCGCAAGCACACCGCCGCGGCGATGGTCGCGAGCGCCTTCACGGCCCCGCAGGCGTCGGTGCTGCTCACCGTGGACGCCACCGCGAGCATGGAGCTGCTCGAGCGGCTGCGCAGCCACCCGCTCGCGCGCGGCGAGCGGGTCACCGTGCTCGCCCTGGTCGCGCGGGCGGTGTGCGCCCTGCTGCGCTCGCACCCGGCGCTCGCGAGCCGCTGGTCCGACCTCCCCGACGGGTCCGCGGAGATCGTGCACCCGGCGCACGTGAACCTCGGGATCGCCGTCGCGACGGACCGCGGCCTCGTCGTGCCGAACATCCCCGCGGCCGACACCATGGGACTGCCCGAGCTCGCGGCCGCGCTCACGCGGCTGACGCGCACCGCCCGCGACGGGCGGACCGCGCCCGAGCGCCTCACGGGCGGGACGTTCACGATCACCAACGTCGGCGTGTTCGGCATCGACGCCGGCACCCCGATCCTCAACCCGGGCGAGGCCGCGATCCTCGGGATCGGCGCGGTGCGCCGCCTCCCGTGGGAGCACGACGGCCAGGTCGCGCTGCGCGACGTCGTGACGCTGAGCCTCACGTTCGACCACCGCGTGGTCGACGGCGAGCAGGCGGCCCGGTTCCTCGCCGACCTCGGCGCCGTCCTGGGCGACCCCGCACTGGCCGTGGTGGTGGGCCCGCCGGTGGCCGAGCGTGCGGACTCGGCGGCCTCGACCACCGCAGGCGGCTCGGCCCTGACCTCAGGAGGTGCCGCGTGACCGTCCTGGCCACCGCCGTCGACCCGCGTTCCGACGCCGCCCGCCGCGCCGACGCGGCGCAGCGGGCCCTCGCCGACCAGCTGCGCGAGCGCACCGCGGCCGTCGCCGTCGGCGGACCGGAGCGCGCTCGCGCCACCCACGTGGCCCGCGGCAAGCTCCTCCCCCGCGAGCGCGTGGAGCGGCTGCTCGACGAGGGCAGCCCGTTCCTGGAGATCGCGCCGCTGGCCGGCTACGGCATCGACTCACCGCCCGACGGCGGGAGCGGCACCTGGCCCGGTGCCGGGGTGATCGCGGGTGTCGGGCTGGTCGAGGGCCGGCAGGTGATGGTCGTGTGCAACGACGCGACCGTGAAGGGCGGCACGTACCACCCGCTGACCGTCAAGAAGCACCTGCGCGCCCAGGAGATCGCGCTCGAGAACCGCCTGCCCTGCGTGTACCTGGTCGACTCCGGGGGCGCGTTCCTACCCCTGCAGGACGAGGTGTTCCCCGACCGCGACCACTTCGGCCGGATCTTCTACCACCAGGCGCGCCTCTCGGCGGCACGCATCCCGCAGATCGCGGCCGTCCTGGGCTCGTGCACGGCGGGCGGGGCGTACGTGCCCGCGATGAGCGACGAGACGGTCATCGTGCGCGGCCAGGGCACGATCTTCCTGGGCGGGCCGCCGCTGGTGCAGGCCGCCATCGGCGAGGTCGTCAGCGCGGAGGAGCTGGGCGGCGGCGAGCTGCACGCGCGCCGCTCCGGCGTCGTCGACCACCTCGCCGACGACGACGAGCACGCGCTCGACCTGGTGCGCGGCATCGTCGCCACGCTGCCGCCCGACCCGGCGCCGGCGTGGGACGTCATCGACGCCGTCGAGCCGGCCGTGGACCCCGCGGGCCTGTACGCGGCCGTGCCGACGGACGTGCAGCAGCCCTACGACCCGCGCGAGGTGATCGCCCGGATCGTCGACGGCAGCGCGCTCCACGAGTTCAAGCCCGAGTACGGCACCACGCTCGTCACGGGGTTCGCGCGGATCTGCGGGCACCCCGTGGGCGTGCTGGCGAACCAGGGCGTGCTGTTCGGCGCGTCGGCGCTCAAGGGCGCGCACTTCGTCGAGCTGTGCGACCAGCGCGGCATCCCGCTCGTGTTCCTCCAGAACATCTCGGGGTTCATGGTGGGCACCGACGCCGAGGCGGGCGGCATCGCGAAGGACGGCGCCAAGATGGTCACCGCCGTGGCGACGACGCGCGTGCCGAAGCTCTCCGTCATCGTCGGCGGGTCGTTCGGGGCGGGCAACTACGCCATGTGCGGGCGCGCGTACTCACCGCGCTTCCTGTGGTCGTGGCCCGGCAGCCGGATCTCCGTCATGGGCGGCGAGCAAGCGTCGTCGGTGCTCGCGACGGTCAAGAAGGACCAGCTCGCGCGGTCCGACGAGGCCTGGGACCCCGAGGAGGAGGCCGCGTTCCGCGCGTCCGTCCGCGACCGGTACGAGCAGCAGGGCGACCCGTACCACGCGACTGCCCGCCTGTGGGACGACGGCATCGTCGACCCCCCCGACACGCGCCGGGTGCTGGGACTCGCGCTCTCCGTCTGTGCCCGCACACCTCTCGGCGAGCCCGCGTTCGGGCTCTTCCGGATGTGATCGCCGTGTTCACCAGCGTGCTCGTGGCCAACCGGGGCGAGATCGCCTGCCGGGTGCTCGGAACGCTCCGCCGCCTGGGCGCGCGGTCCGTGGCGGTGCACACGGCGTCCGACGCGGACGCCCGGCACGTGCGCGAGGCCGACGTCGCGGTCCGGCTGGACGTCGACGGGCGCGACCACCAGGGGGCGCGGGCCGCGTACCTCGACGTCGACGCGGTCGTCGGCGCGGCCGTCGCCGCGGGCGCCGAGGCGATCCACCCCGGCTACGGGTTCCTGTCCGAGAGCCCGGCGCTCGCCCGGGCGTGCGCCGCCGCCGGGCTGACGTTCGTCGGGCCGCCGGTGGCGGCGCTCGAGCTCATGGCCGACAAGCTCGCCGCGAAGCGGCTCGTCGGCGGCCGCGGGGTGCCCGTCCTTCCGGGCACGCTCGACGGGGCCGCCCTCGCCGCCGGCACGCCGGCCGCGGCGATCGCCGCGACGGCCCGCGACGTCGGCTACCCGCTGCTGGTCAAGCCGTCGGCGGGCGGCGGCGGCAAGGGCATGGTCGTCGTCCGCACGCCGGACGACCTGGCCGCCGCGCTCGACTCGGCACGGCGCGTCGCCGGGGCGTCGTTCGGCGACGACACCCTGCTGCTCGAGCACCTCGTCGAGCGCCCCCGCCACATCGAGGTCCAGGTGCTCGCCGACACCCACGGCGCCGTGGTCTACCTCGGCGAGCGCGAGTGCACGCTCCAGCGCCGCTACCAGAAGGTGGTCGAGGAGGCCCCCTCGCCCGCGCTCGACGACGCCGCGCGCGCCCGGCTGGGCGAGGCGGCGTGCGAGGTCGCCCGGTCGGTCGGGTACGTGGGCGTCGGCACGGTCGAGTTCCTCGTGCCCGCCGACGACCCGGCGTCGTTCTGGTTCATCGAGATGAACACGCGCCTCCAGGTCGAGCACCCCGTCACCGAGCTCGTCACGGGGCTCGACCTCGTCGAGCTCCAGCTGCGCGTCGCGGCGGGCGAGCCGCTGCCGTTCGCCCAGCCCGACGTGCGGGTCACCGGGCACGCCGTCGAGGCCCGCCTCTACGCCGAGTCGCCGTCCCGGGGCTTCCTGCCCGCGACGGGGCACGTGCTCGTGTACGACGACGCGGGGGCGGCGGCCGGGCCCGGCGCCGCGCCGCTCCGCCTCGACAGCGGCATCGAGGCGGGCACGGCCGTCACCGGGGACTTCGACCCGCTGCTCGCGAAGGCGGTGGCCCACGGCGCCGACCGGGGCCGGGCGCTCGGCCGCCTCGACTCCCTGCTGGGCTCCGTCGTCGTCCTGGGCGTGGAGACCAACCAGGCCTTCCTGCGCGACCTGCTGGCGGACGACGACGTGCGCGCGGGCCGGCTCGACACGGGCCTGATCGACCGCCTGGTGACCGCGCGCCCCGCGACGGAGCCGGACCCGTTGCTGGTGGCCGCGGCCGCGCTGCTGACGCTCCCGCCGGCCGCCGCCGGCCCGTGGGCCGCCCGTGACGGCTGGCGGCTCAACGCCCCGCCCGTCCCGCGGCGCGTGGTGCTCGTCGACGACGCCGGGGAGGAGCACACCGTCGACGTCGCAGGCACGGGCACGGCCTTCTCCCTCGACGGCCGGCCCCCGGTCCCGGTCTCGCTCCGCCCCGCGGGCCCGCCCGACGCCTGGCTCGTGACCCTGGACGGCACCACGCAGAAGGTCTGGGCCGCCTCCACCGATGGAACGACCTGGGTGGGGGCCGACGGCCGGTCCGCAGCCTTCACCGTGCTCACCCGCGCCGAGCAGTCCGCCCGCCGACGTGCCCTGCGCGCGCCGCTCCCGCCGGACGGCGAGGCGTCCGGCGAGGTCCGCGCGGCGATCCCGGGCGCCGTCGTCGCCGTGCTCGCCGAGGACGGGGACGCCGTCGAGCCCGGCACGACGGTCGTCGTCGTCGAGGCCATGAAGATGGAGCACCCCCTGGTCGCGCCGCGCGGCGGCACCCTGCGCCTGCGCGTCCGGCACGGCGACCAGGTCCGGCTCGACCAGGTGGTCGCCGTCGTCGAGCCCTCGACCGAACCGACCGGCGACGCCGGCACGAACTCGACCCCCGAAACCGGTGCGGCAGACCCCGCCGTCCCGGTCACGCACTCCGCCACCCGAGGAGCGTCATGATCACCGAGACCCACGGCCTCACCGACGAGCAGCGCAAGCTCGCCGCCACGGTCCGCGACTTCGCCGACGACGTCGTCGCGCCCGCGGCCTACAAGTACGACACCGAGCGGCGGCTGCCGCTCGAGATCATCCGGCAGATGGGCGACCTCGGCCTGTTCGGCCTGCCGTTCCCCGTCGAGATCGGCGGCCAGGGCAAGGACTACGTGTCCCTGTGCCTCGCCGTCGAGGCCCTCGCGCGCGCCGACCAGTCGATCGCCGTGACGCTCGAGGCCGGCGTCGGGCTCGGCATCATGCCGATCTACCGCCACGGCACCGACGCGCAGCGCGAGCGCTGGCTCCCGGACCTGGTCAGCGGCCGGGCGCTCGGCGCGTTCGGCCTCACCGAGGCGAAGGCCGGCTCCGACGCCGGGGCGACGCGCACCACGGCCCGCCTCGAGGGCGGCGAGTGGGTCATCGACGGCAGCAAGCAGTTCATCACCAACTCGGGCACCCCGATCACGAGCGTCGTCACGATCACCGCCGTGACGGGCGAGCCCGACTCCGGGCGCAAGGAGCTGTCCTCGTTCCTCGTGCCCGCGGGCACGCCGGGCCTCGTCGTCGGGCCCGACTACGACAAGGTCGGGTGGCACACCTCGGACACGCACCCGCTGACCCTGACGGGGGTCCGCGTCCCGGAGGAGAACCTGCTGGGCGAGCGCGGGCGCGGCTACGCGAACTTCCTGCGCGTGCTCGACGAGGGCCGGGTCGCGTTCGCGGCGCTCGCGACGGGCGCCGCGCAGGGCTGCCTCGAGGAGGCGCTGCGGTATGCGGGCACGCGCACCGTGTTCGGCAGCAGCATCGGCTCCCACCAGCACGTCGCGTTCATGCTCGCGCGCATGGAGGCGCGGGCGCACTCGGCCCGGCTGTGCTGGTTCGACGCCGCGCAGAAGCTCGTGCACGGGCAGCCGTTCAAGGCGGAGGCGTCGGTGGCCAAGCTCGTCGCGTCCGAGGCCGCGATGGCGAACGCGCGCGACGCCGCCCAGATCTTCGGCGGGTACGGGTTCCTCAACGAGAACCCGGTGGCCCGGCACTACCGCGACGCCAAGGTGCTCGAGGTCGGCGAGGGCACCACCGAGGTGCAGCTCATGATCCTCGCCCGGGACCTGGGGCTGACGGCATGAGTGCCGACGTCGTCCAGCGCGGGCTCTTCTACGAGGAGCTCGAGGAGGGGGTGCGCTACGTCCACCGCCCGGGGCGCACGCTCACCGAGGCCGACGACGTCCTGTTCTCGACCATGACGATGAACCCGCAGGGGCTGCACCTCGACGCCGCGTGGGCCGCGACGCAGCCCTTCGGCAGGCCGCTCATGAACTCGATGCTCACGCTCGCCACGCTGGTGGGGCTCGCGGTGGCGCACCTGACGCGGGACACCACGGTGGCGAACCTCGGCTTCGAGGAGGTCGCGTTCCCCCACCCGCTCTTCCACGGCGACACCCTCTACGGCGAGACGACGGTGCGGGCCAAGCGCCTGTCCCGGTCCCGCCCGGGCGACGGCGTCGTCACCTTCGAGCACGTGGGCCGCAACCAGACCGACGACGTCGTCGCGCGGGCGGTGCGCACCTCGCTCGTGCGCACCCGTCCTGTCAGCACCCGGGAGGGGCCGTGAACCCCGAGCCGTTCTCCCTGGGCCCTGCGCTGCTGTTCTGCCCCGCCGACCGCCCCGACCGGTTCTCCAAGGCGCTCGACCGTGCCGACGCCGTCGTGCTCGATCTGGAGGACGGCGTCGCGCCGGACGCGAAGGAGGCTGCGCGGCAGGCCGTCGTGGACACGCCCCTGGACCCCGCGCGCACGATCGTGCGCGTGAACCCCGAGGGGACGCCGGAGCACGACGCCGACCTCGCCGCTCTCGCCGGCACCGGCTACCGCACGCTGATGCTGCCGAAGGCGGACGGCCGGTTCGTCGGCCCGCTCGTGCGGCCGGACGGCACGCCCTATGCCGTCGTCGCGCTGTGCGAGACGGCGTCCGGCGTGGTGGCGGCCGCGGCGCTGGCCGCGCGGCCCGACGTCGTCGCGCTCGCCTGGGGAGCGGAGGACCTGGTCGCGTCTCTCGGCGGGACGTCGAGCCGTGCCGACGGCCGGTACCGGGACGTCGCGCGCCACGCCCGCTCGGCGGTGCTGCTCGCGGCCGGCGCTGGCGGCAAGGCGGCGGTCGACGCCGTGCACCTCGACCTCGACGACCTCGACGGGCTGCGCGCGGAGGCGCTGGACGCGGCCGCGGTCGGGTTCGCCGCGAGCATGTGCCTGCACCCGTCGCAGGTGCCGGTGATCCGCGCGGCGTACGCGCCGACGCCCGACGACGTGGCCGCGGCCCGCACGGTGCTCGCCGCGGCGGCGGGCGCGCCGGGGGCGTTCGCGCTGGACGGCCGGATGGTGGACGGGCCGGTGCTCGAGCAGGCGCAGGCCGTGCTGCGGCGCGCAGGTCTCGACACCCGGCACGAGGACGAGGAGGTTCGACGATGACGGTGCTGCATCCCACGGCCGGCCACGCGCTCGACGGCCTGCTGCGCGACGGCATGACGATCGCGGTGGGCGGGTTCGGGCTGAGCGGCAACCCGAACGATCTCATCGAGGCGGTGCGCGAGTCGGGCGTCCGTGACCTGACGGTCGTGTCCAACAACATGGGCGTCGACGGGAAGGGCCTCGGGATCCTGCTCGAGAACGACCAGGTGCGGCACGTGCTCTCGTCGTACGTCGGCGAGAACAAGCTGTTCGCGCAGCGGTTCCTCGACGGCGACCTGGACGTCGAGTTCGTGCCGCAGGGCACGCTGGCCGAGCGGTTGCGCGCGGGCGGGGCGGGCATCCCCGCGTTCTTCACGGCCACGGGCGTGGGCACGCCGCTCGCCGAGGGCAAGCCCGTCCAGGAGTTCGACGGCCGGCGCTACGTCCTCGAGCGGGCCATCGTCGCCGACCTGGCGCTCGTGCACGCGTACCGCGCCGACCGGTACGGCAACCTCGTCTACCGGTACACGGCGCGAAACTTCAACCCGCTGGTCGCCGCGGCGGGGCGGGTGACCGTCGTCGAGGCGGAGCAGATCGGCGACGAGCCCCTCGACCCGGACGTCGTCGTGACGCCCGGCATCTACGTGGACCGCCTCGTCCCTGCGCGCGACCGGGTCAAGGACATCGAGCAGCGCACGGTCCGACCACGACCGGAACCGGCGCCCGCGAGCGAGCCGGCCGAGCTCAGCACGTCGGTGCCGGCGTCGTCGAACCCCGGCCGCACCGGAGGTGCCCGATGACCTGGACCCGCGACGAGATGGCCGCCGTCGCCGCCGCCAAGCTGCGCGACGGCGACTACGTCAACCTGGGGATCGGCATCCCCACCCTGGTGGCCAACCACCAGCCGCCGGGCGTCCGCATCACGCTCCAGTCCGAGAACGGGATGCTGGGCATCGGCCCCTTCCCGTACGAGGGCGAGGAGGACGCGGACCTCATCAACGCCGGCAAGCAGACGGTCACCGCGCTGCCCGGCGCGAGCTACTTCGACTCCGCCGAGTCGTTCGCCATGATCCGCGGCGGCCACGTGAGCATCGCGATCCTCGGCGCGCTCGAGGTCTCCGAGACGGGCGACCTGGCCAACTGGACCGTGCCCGGCAAGCTCGTCAAGGGTCCGGGCGGCGCGATGGACCTGGTCGCGGGCTCGCCGCGCATCGTCGTCCTCATGGACCACGTGGCCCGCGACGGCTCCCCGAAGGTCCGCCGCCGGTGCACGCTCCCCCTCACGGGCGAGGGCGTCGTGAACCGCATCGTGACCGACCGGGCGGTGCTCGACGTCGCACCCACCGGCCTGGTGCTGCGGCGTGTGGCCCCCGGCGTCACCGTCGACGACGTGCGCGCGGCCACCGAGCCGGACCTCACCGTCGACCTCGAACCCCCGACCCAGGAGGAGCCATGACCGTCATCGTCGGCTACCGGCGTACCCCGTTCGTGAAGGCGAACGGCGCCTTCGCGTCCGTGCCCGCGACCACGCTCGGCGCCCACGCCCTGGCTGCGGCGCTCGAGGCGTCCGGCATCGCGCCCGACGACGTCGACGTCGTCCTCGGCGGGCAGGTGCTGCAGGGCGGCGCGGGCCAGAACCCGGCCCGGCAGGCCGCCGTCGGGGCGGGCATCCCGATGACGACGCCGGCGCTCACGCTCAACGTCGTGTGCCTCTCGGGCGCGGAGGCCGTCGTGCAGGCGCACCGGCTCGTCTCGTCGGGCGAGGCACGCGTCGTGGCGGCGGTCGGCATGGAGTCGATGACGCTCGCACCGCACGCGTGGGTCGGGTCGCGCGCCGGGCAGCGGTTCGGGCCGGTCGAGCTGCTCGACACCATGCAGCACGACGGCCTCACCGACGCGTTCGAGCACGACTCCATGGGCCTGAGCACGGAACGCTACGGGGACGCGTTCGAGGGCGCGGCCTGGCAGACGCGCGCCGCTCAGGACGCGTTCGCCGTCGCGTCGCACACGCGCGCCGCCGCTGCGGAGGCGTTCCTCAAGGGCGAGATCGCGCCCGTCGACGTGCCCGGACGTCGCGGCAGCGTCACGGTCGACGCCGACGACGGCGTCCGCGCCGACGCCTCGCTCGACGTGCTCTCCCGCCTGCGGCCCGCGTTCCGGCCCGACGGCACCATCACGGCCGGCAACGCGTCGCAGATCTCCGACGGCGCCGCGGCGCTGGTCCTCGTCGCCGACGACGTCGCGGAGGCGCACGGCCTCACGGGCGTCCGGATCCTCGGGCACGGGCTCGTCGCGGGGCCCGACGTGGGGCTGCACCTCCAGCCGGCGCACGCCATCTCGACCGCGTGCGCCCGGGCGGGCCTGGACGGCCACGGGTTCGGGGCCGTCGAGATCAACGAGGCGTTCGCCGCGGTGGTGCTGGCGTCCGCGGACCACCTCGGCCTCGACCCGGAGATCGTCAACGCGAACGGGGGCGCGATCGCGCTCGGGCACCCCATCGGGGCGTCCGGGGCGAGGATCGTGGGCCACCTGGCGCGGCGGCTCGAGGCGCTCGGGCCGGGCGCGGTGGGAGTCGCGTCGGCCTGTGGTGGCGGCGGGCAGGGCTCCGCGGTCGTGCTGGGGGTGCTCTGATGGGCACGCTCGACGGCAAGGTCGCCCTGGTCTCCGGCGCGGGTCGCGGCATCGGCCGCGAGATCGTGCTCAAGCTCGCTTCCGAGGGCGCGGCGGTCGTCGTCAACGACCTCGACGACGAGCCCGCAGCGGCCACCGTCGCGGACGCCGCCGCCGCCGGCGGGCGCGCCGTGCCGTGCGCGGGCAGCGTCACGGACGAGGGCTTCGCGGAGCGCTTCGTGCAGACGGCGGTCGACACGTTCGGCGGCCTCGACATCGTCGTCAACAACGCGGGCTACACCTGGGACACCGTCATCCAGAAGATGACCGACGACCAGTGGGACGCCATGATCGACGTCCACCTCAAGGCGCCGTTCCGCATCCTCCGCGCCGCGCAGCCCGTCATCTCCGCCGCGGTCAAGGCGGCCCGTGCGGCGGGCGAGCCGGTGCCGTGCCGCAAGGTGGTCAACATCTCCTCGATCTCCGGTCTGGGCGGGAACCCGGGCCAGGTGAACTACGCGGCCGCGAAGGCGGGCGTGACCGGGCTGACCAAGACCATCGCCAAGGAGTGGGGCCGCTACAACGTCACCGCGAACACGGTCGCGTTCGGCCTCATCACGACCCGCCTGACCAACGCCCCCGCCGGCGCCGGCACCATCACCGTGCAAGGCCACGACATCGCCGTGGGCGTCAGCCCCCAGCTCATGGACGCGATGACCGCCCAGGTCCCCCTCGGCCGGCCCGGCACCCCCGCGGAGGCCGCCGGCGCGGTGTACCTGCTGTGCCTGCCCGAGTCCGACTACATCTCGGGGCAGACGCTGGTGTGCGGGGGCGGGTACATCATCTAGACGTGCTGCCAGGCCGGTACACCGAACGGACGACCGCCGCCGGGGCCTCCGCCCGGCGCGCGCTCGCCGCGGCCAGCGTGGCCTCGAGCAGAGCGGCGATCGCGCGGTCGCGCGAGCCCTCCCGCCATGCGACGTACGCGACGCTCGCACTGAGGTCGTCCACGGGGACGACGGCGACCGTGGGCCGGCGGGACCGCTCGGCCACCGAGAGCGGGAGGAAGGTCACGCCGCGACCCAGCTCGACGAGGCGCAGCGCCTCGGCGAGGTTGCGGGCCGCCGGCCCGGGGCGGGGCGCCCGCTCCGGCGGGAGGCGGTCCGCGCCGCGGTAGTACCGGTCGTACGACGGCGGCAGGTCGGGCCAGGCGAGCACGGGTTCGTCGTCGAGATCGGCCCGTGCCAGCACGCCCCGCGCGGCCAGCTCGTGGCCCGCGGGCAGCACCGCGACCCGACTCTCCCGCCAGACGGGCTCGACCTCGACCCCGTGGAACAGTCGCGTGTCCCCGTGGTCCGGGCCGACGACGAGCGCGACGTCCGCGGCCCCGCGCCGCACGAGGTCCGCCAGCTCGCTCGTCTCGGCGAACACGAGCTCGACGGCCGGGCGGTCGGCGCCGTCAGCGGCGAACCGGGCGAGCACCTCGGGCAGCAGGCCGGCGTCGCTGTCGGCCTTGAGCGCGAACCGCAGTGCACGACGTCGTACGCGCGAGGGCGCCACCGACGCGACCGCCCTGTCGACGGCGTCGAGCGCGACGCGCACCTCCGCGAGGAAGCGCGCACCCTCGACGGTCGGCACGCACTCGCGTGTGTTCCGGTCGAGCAGCCGGACGTCGAGAGCGCGCTCCAGCGCCGCGATGCCACGGGACACGGACGGCTGCGAGACCTCGAGCAGCGCGGCGGCGTCCGTGAACGAGCCGCACTCCGCGACCGCGACGAAGGTTCGCAGCTGCCGCAGGTCGACGTCAGTCATGCGTCAAGCGTATGACCGCAGGCACGAGGCGCATTTCCGGGCCAACCGCGCGCCTGTCAGCCTGGCGGTGACGCGGCCGCACGGACCGCGGCAGGACGAGCCGAGGGGAACCGCATGCGCTGGGACATGATCGTCGGGAGCCTGTCGAGGGGATCCGTCAACCGGCAGCTCGCCGGGCGGCTCGCCGAGCTGGCACCGGCCGAGGTGGCCATCGAGGAGATCGAGATCGCCGGCCTCCCGCTGTTCGACTACGAGCTCGAGGACGACTTCCCGCTCGCCGCGCGGGAGGTCAAGGCGCGGGTCGAGGCCAGCGAGCTGCTCGTCTTCGTGACGCCCGAGTACAACCGGTCGATCCCCGCGGCCCTGAAGAACGTCCTCGACTGGGGATCGCGGCCGTGGGGGTCGAACTCCTGGGCAGGCCGGCGCGCCGCGGTGATCGGGACGGGGCTGAACGGCGCCGGGACCGCCGTCGCGCAGTCACAGCTGCGGGGGATCCTCGGGTACCTCGGGGTGACGGTCGTCGGGGCGACCGAGGTCTGCCTGCCGTGGCGGGACGACCTGCTCGACGACCCGGCCGTCACCGAGCGGCTCCGGTCGTTCCTCGCCGAGCTGGACGAGCACGCTCGCGCCGGGGCGCTCGGCGAACCCGTCCTGCAGGGGCTCCGCCCCTGACGGCAGCGCTCAGCCGGCGGCGTGGAGGGTCTTGAGCAGCTTGCCCGTCCGCGCGTCGAGCAGGACGACGCTGTGCGGGGGCCAGCCGTGGTGGTCCTGGGGAGCCCGGTAGCCCGCGGTGTCGAAGCCGGTGCCGCGGTCGCAGACCTCGAGGGCGAGGCCGGTGTCCGTGGCGACCTCGGCCGTCGCCGGGTGCTCGGCGATCCACGGCTCCCACGTGGACGGGTCCGCGTAGTTGCCGTCGGCGTCGGCGGGCGTGCTGTTCCACCAGCCCTCGAACCCGCCGACCTCGTCGCCGTCGATGGTCACGGGGGTACCGTCCGTGCACCGCGCGTCCGCCGACACCCCCGACGACGACGTCGGCGCCGGTCCGGTCAGCCCGGCAAAGGTCGGGTCGACCGCGGGCTCCGTCGCGCGCTGCGTGGCAGCGTCGGACGCCGCCGGCGGTGCGGCAACCGCCGCGTCGGACTTGATGGCGCAGCCGGAGACCGCCAGCACACCCACCACGACACACGCTCCCCCGAGCGCCAGCGCACGACTCATGCGGCGTGTCTACCAGACCGGCCGCTCGGGCAACAGACCTGACGCTTGCCGGATACCAACTTTTGCCGAAGTAGTACGGCCGCCGGTCTATCTCGCCGAAGTAGTACGGCAGCCGTACTACTTCGGCGAGGTACACGGCCGGCGGTCTACTTCGGCGAGGCGGTCGAGCCGCGGACGACGAGCTCGGTCGCGAGCGACACGTGCAGCGCGTCGACCGCCTGCCGCGCGATGAGCCGCAGCAGCAGCGACACGGCCATCCGCCCCATCTCCTCGAGCGGCTGGTGCGCGGTGGTGAGCGCGGGGACGGTGGAGCGCGCGAGGTCGAGGTCGTCGAAGCCGGTCACGGACAGGTCTCCGGGCACCGCGAGCCCGCGCTCCGCGGCCGCGCGCAGCACCCCGGACGCCACCTTGTCGTTGAACGCCACGAGCGCGGTCGGCGCGCCCCCGGGCCCTGGCTCGTCGAGGAGCTCGCAGGCCGCACGGTACCCGTCGTCCGCCGTCGGACGGACGCTGCGCCGCAGGGATGGGTCGGGCAGCAGGCCGGCGTCCGCGAGCGCCGACGCGTGCCCGGCGAGCCGCGACCGGCTGGCGAGCCACTCGGTGGGGCCGCCGACGACGCCGATCCGCCGGTGCCCGAGCTCGAGGAGGTGCGCGGTGAGCGCCCGCGCGCTGGTGAGGTGCGCGGCGGACACGGACGGCACGTCGGCGGGCAGCGTCGTCATGGGGTCGACGACGACGAACGGGAACCGCGAGGTCCGCAGGGCCTCGAGCTCACGGACAGGCTCGGGCGGGAGGACGAGGACGGCGCCGGCGAGCTCCCGGTCGCGGGCGAGCCCGGCGAGGACGGGGCGTTCGCGCGCGGTTTCCCCGGTGTCGAGGACGGCGCGGCGTCCGTGGACGGCGAGCGTCTCGACGGCGGCGGTGACGACCCGCCCGAAGTAGTCGTCGAGGACGTAGGGGCACCGGACGAGGACGGGTGCGTCGGGTGCGGGCCCGCGCACGGCCGCGGCCCCGTTTCCCACGGGAGCACCCAGCCGGGCGGCGACGGCCAGGATCTCGTCGCGGGTGGCGGGCGCGACGGCGGGGTGGCCGCTCATCGCGCGCGAGACGGTGCCGACGGAGTACCCCGAAGCAGCGGCGACCTGCCGGACGGTGACCCGGCCGCTCGGCCGCCTACCCACGGACCCACGCCTCGATGCGTTCCACGGCTGGATCATAACGGTCCACGTTGACAGCGCGAGAATCCGCGTGCATCGATGGGAGAGGGCGGCGCGCGACCAGCGAATGTTCCATATGTGTTCCACGATGGAGCGTCCCGAGGTCGGGCACCGCGCAGGGACCACCGCTCGACGACGAGAGGAACGACCATGACGTCACCGACGACGCCACCACCCACCCGGAGGACCGCGCACCGCACGCTCGCCGCCGGCACCGCACTGGCCGCGACCGCCGCGCTCGCGCTCGCACCGGCGCTCGCCGCCGACGCCCACCCCGGGAACGGCCGTACGACCGACGACGTGCGCGCCTGGGTCACCACCCCGGACGGCACCCAACGGCTCACCGAGCAGGCGCCCGTCAGCTTCACGACCGGCACGTCGACCCGCACGACCATCACCATCGACCCCGCCACGACCTACCAGACCATGGACGGCTTCGGCGGCGCGCTCACCGACTCGACCGCCGCCGTCCTGTACCAGCTGAGCCCGTCCGCGCGTGCGCAGGCCATGCGCGACCTCTTCAGCCCGTCCGACGGCATCGGCGTCAGCTTCCTGCGGCAGCCCGTCGGGTCGTCGGACTTCACCGCGACGAGCGAGCACTACACGTACGACGACGTCGCACCGGGCCAGACCGACCTCGCCCTGAAGCACTTCTCCATCGCGCACGACGAGGCCCAGATCCTTCCCCTCCTGCGCCAGGCCAAGAAGCTCAACCCGTCCATCAAGGTCGTGGCGACCCCGTGGTCGCCGCCCGCCTGGATGAAGACCAACGACTCGCTCGTCGGCGGCCGCCTCAAGGACGACCCCGCCTACTACGACGCCTACGCCCGCTACCTCGTGAAGTACGTCAAGGCGTACGCCGCGGCCGGGATCCCCGTCGACTACCTGACCGTCCAGAACGAGCCCCAGAACCGGACCCCCTCCGGGTACCCGGGCACCGACATGGGCGTGAAGCAGGAGGAGAAGGTCATCGAGGCGCTCGGTCCGCTCCTGAAGAAGGCCAGCCCGCGCACCAAGATCCTCGGCTACGACCACAACTGGTCCACGCACCCCAACGACGCCGCGTCAGCCCCGGCCGACGAGCCCGGCGGCGAGACGGACTACCCGTACCAGCTGCTCGACTCGCCCGCGGCGAAGTGGATCGCCGGGACCGCCTACCACTGCTACGCCGGCGACCCCAGCGCCCAGACCGCGCTCCACGACGCGTACCCCGACAAGGGCATCTGGTTCACCGAGTGCTCCGGTTCCCACGGCGCCACCGACACCCCGGCGCAGTACTTCAGCGACACCCTCAAGTGGCACGCCCGGACCATCACGCTGGGCACCACGCGCAACTGGGCCAAGTCGGTCCTCGACTGGAACCTCGCCCTCGACGACGACGGCGGCCCCCACCTCGGCGGCTGCGACACCTGCACCGGGTTCCTCGCCGTCCACCCCGACGGCACCTACAGCAAGAACGCCGAGTACTACACCATCGGGCACCTCGCGAAGTTCGTGCAGCAGGGCGCGGTCCGCATCGGCTCCACGTCCTTCGGCACCACCGGCTGGAACGGCCAGCTCATGGACGTCGCGTTCCGCAACCCTGACGGCTCCACCGCGCTCGTCGTCCACAACGAGAACGACAACCCTCGTTCGTTCGCCGTCGCGGTGGGCTCCCGGACGTTCGAGTACACGCTCCCCGGCGGCGCGCTCGCCACGTTCACGTGGCCCGCGTCCGCGACCCGCGGCGCGTTCACCGGGTCCGCGCTCGCCGGCCTCCTGCCGGTCTCGCTCGCCCACGCGACGGCCACCGCGTCGTCCGCACCCGACGACGCGAAGCTCGCGATCGACGCCGACGCCTCCACCCGCTGGTCCTCCGGCGCCGCGCAGACGCCCGGGCAGTACGTCCAGCTCGACCTCGGGAAGATCACCGAGCTCCGGCGCGTCGCCATCGACGCCGGCGACAACCTCGGCGACTACCCCCGTGGCTGGGCCGTCAGCACCAGCCTCGACGGCACCCACTGGACCACCAAGGCCAGCGGGACCGGCGTCGGGCAGCTCACCAACGTCGACCTCCGACCCACCCTCGCCCGGTACGTGAGGATCACGCAGACGGGGACGTCGGGCTCCTGGTGGAGCGTGGCGGACGTGCGCCTGTACCGCTGATCGGCTCGGCTCGCCTCTCCTGCCCGCGGGGTGTGTCCGCGGGCAGGAGGGGGAGGGTGTCGCGCGACCTTCCATCCGCCTCGCTCGTTCCTCGCTCGGCTCCCGCCAGACCCGCCACGGTCGCGCGACACCCTCCCCCTCCTGCCCGCTCAGCTTCCGGGTTGCCATTGGCACCGGGTCAGTGGGCCAGCCGCAGCGTCTGGCTGGTGGTGCGGAAAGCGGCGGTCTCAGGCTGGTGGCGGAAAGGGCGTGGGTGCTACCGGGCCTCGGAGACGAAGATCACGTGACGGCGCCGGAGCAGTTCTGGTACCGTTGTACTAGAAATGCTTCAGGACCCTTCACCCCAGGACAACGAGCCGACCAGCCGCGAGCTGGTCGGCTCCTCGCCGTCTCCGGACCCCACGACGCCACCGGTCGCTGCGCCGTCGCCCGACGGCCGGACGTCGCGGAACCCGTACACCGCGATCCTGCGCGTGCCCGGGGCGCTGCAGTTCTCCGCGTCGGCGCTCGTGGCCCGGCTGCCCATGTCGATGGTCGGAATCGCCACGGTCCTGATGATCCAGGGCCTGTACCACTCGTACGCGCTCGCGGGGCGGATCTCCGCGGTCCTCGTCATCGCGCAGGCGATCTGCTCGCCCCAGCTCGCGCGCCTCGTCGACCGGCGCGGCCAGCGCCGCGTCATGCTGCCCATGCTGGCCGTCGCGAGCGTCGGGCTGATCGGTCTGATCGTGACGGCCGTGACGCGGGCGCCCGAGCCGCTGCTGTACGTCTTCGCGGTCCTCGCGGGCGGCGGCGCCGGCTCGTACGGCTCGATCGTCCGCACCCGGTGGTCCAAGGTCCTCGACGACCCGCGCCGCCTCCACACCGCCTACTCGCTCGAGTCGGCGCTCGACGAGGTCGTGTTCGTCGTCGGGCCGGTCGTCGCGACGCTGCTCGCGACGAGCGTCAGCCCCTGGTCGGGCCTCGCCGTGCCGCTCGTCGCGGGGCTCGTCGGCGGCCTGTGGTTCCTGTCGCTGCGTGCGACCGAGCCGCCGCCCGTCCCCCGGACCCCGGACGCGGCGGGCCACCGCTCCGTCCTGCGCAACCCGGCAGCGCTCGTCGTCTGCGTCGTGTTCGTCGCGCTGGGCGTGATCTTCGGCGCCACCGACGTCTCGACCATCGCTTTCGCCGACGAGCACCACCACAAGCCGTGGGCCGGCGCGATCCTCGCCGTGTTCGCGGCAGGCTCGCTGTGCGGCGGGCTCCTCTACGGCGCCCGCCACTGGCGGTCGGCGCTGTGGAAGCGGTTCGTCGTGGGCATGGTCGTCCTCGCGCTCGGCGTCTCGATGTTCCGGCTCGTCGACTCGATCCCGGCGCTCGTCGCGGTCATGTTCGTCACCGGCTTCGCGATCGCCCCCACGCTCATCAACGGGAACGGGCTCATCCAGCAGGTCGTCGGCGCCGGGCAGCTCACCGAAGGCCTCGCGTGGGCCGGCACCGCGCTCGGCATCGGGGTCTCGATCGGGTCCGCGGTCGCGGGCTCGCGCATCGACGCCGCCGGCGCGCACGCGGGCTACCTCGTCGTGCTTGCCGCTGCCGGTGCGGCGACCGTGCTCGTCGTCGCGACCGCGGGCGTCCTGCGCCGCAGCGCCCGTATCCGGGTCGAGCTGCACGCCTGACCGGCCGCGGTCAGCCCGCGTCCCGCAGCTCCCGCACCCACCCGACGACGTCGCCCACCTCGGCCGCGTCCGCCACCCCACGTCCCGCGCCGCCCGCCGCGAGGACGAGGGGCAGCACCGCCCCGGCGAGGGTCTCCACGACCATTGCCGAGGTCCCGTCCCGGGTGTCCGCCCGCACCGAGGCGACCGACGCCCACGGCCAGCCAGCGAGCTGCGTCTCCCGGCGCGCGTCCCAGAGCTCCAGCCCCGGCGGACCGGCTGCGACGACGACGGCGAGCCGCCGCGACCGCCGTAGGCGCGGCGCGTAGGTGCCCTCCGCGAGCAGCCCCGCGTAGAGGGCCGGCGTCCCGTGCGCGAGCCCCGCCCACCAGCCGCGACGACGCGCGCCGACCGCGGCGAGAGTCCGCCTGGGCCTCACGCCACCCCGGCCGCGGCGGTGGCGCCCGCACCCAGCCGGACGCTCTGCCCCGGTCCGTCCGCACCCGCACCCGGCTCGCCGTCGTCGTCCGGGGCGTCGGGGTCGTCGTCGTGCCCGACCGACGCGACGATCGCGTCGAACAGGGCCAACATCCCTTCGCGGAGCGGGACCAGGTGCGTCGCGAAGACGAGCTGGTACCAGCCGCTGCCGTCCTGGGGGTCGAGCCAGTACCGCGCGACGAGCTGGGGCATCCGCTCGGCGTCGAGCTCCGCCGGCCCCCGCTCGACGGCGACCTGCCGCACGACCGTCCCCAGGGGCCCCTCGGCGACGACGACCTCCGTGTCCGGGGCGGCGACCGCCGTGAGGTCGGCGGCGAGCCGCACGAGCCCTTCGCGCTTGCGCGGGATCCGGCTCGGCGCCGGAGCCGGCACGCGGAACGTGGTGAGCGACGCCGACAGCGGCTTGTCGCCGGCCTGCATGAGCGAGAACGCCATGATCCGGCCTCGCGCGGCGGCGGCGGCGCGGGTGCTCGCGTCGAGCTCGCGGAGCACGTCGAGCTGCAGCGGCGACGGCTTGTCGGCGCGGCCGAACTGCCGTGCGACCAGCCCGCGGACGGCGCGCCGGCGCGACCGCTCGTCCGTCAGGTCGACGACCCACCAGTCCTCCGGCAGGAGCAGCCCGAGGCCGTCGGCCTCGCGTCCGCCCGTGCGCGTCCCGGCGCTCACGCGACCTCCACCGTGAGGCTCTGGACGATCGTCAGCGCCTCGCCGCTCAGCGCCTCGAACGCGGTCGGGACGTTCGTCTGGAACTCGAGACGCATGGCCTCGTCGGCGCCCGTCGGGAACACGGTCGCCGCGATGCGCGACAGGACCACCCCGGTGTCCTTGAACCCGCGGACCTCGACCTCCATGAGGACCTGGCCGGCGTCGACGTCACCGAGCGCGGTCGAGTGGTCGAGGAGCCGGGTGCCGCGGATCTTCTCCGCCTTGCGAACCCGCTTGAGCAGCGCCGCCGGGTCGAACGCCGTCCCGGCCTCGGGGTAGAGGTAGGTGAGCGTGAACTGCCCCCAGGGCAGGTCGGCCGGGTCGGGGTACCAGAGCCCACCGGCCAGCGAGTGCCCGTCGACGAGGATCTGCTCGAGGTCGGCGACGGCCTGGAGGTAGCCGGGCTCGAGCGCCGCGTCGAGGCCGAGCCCGCGCACGAACTCCTCGGCCTCCTCGCTCGCGCCTGCCGTCCAGCCGACCCACTGCTCGCTCGTCCCGGCGTCGTACCCGACGATGTGCCCCATCGATGTCCTCAGTTCAGGTTGAGCTGCTTGGCGGGGTCGTCCGAACCCTCGGTCAGGCCGAGCGCGCCGTAGCCGTTGTTGCCGATGTCCACCCCGGTCCCGATCAGGACGGCGCCCGCTCCCCGCCCGGCGACGCCGAGAGCGTCGTTGAGCTGGGCGTGGCTCGCGGCCAGGGCGTCGACGGCGGTATGGCTCGCGGTCGCGGGCAGGTTCGCGGCGGCCCGGACGGACGCGTCGGCGGCACCGACGCTGCTGACGGCGCGCGCCTCGTCGCCCGCGCCGAACCACGCCAGGGCGTTGCCCTTGAACCCGCTCACGTCGCGGAACGCGGCGTTCCAGGTGGCCCGCGGGCTGCGGAGGAAGTCGAGGGTCTTGCCGAAGCCCTTGAGCTCGCCCGCGGTGTCCTTGACGATCGTGATCGGGTTGAGCCCGCGGCCGACCGACCGCAGCAGGCCCGGGCGCTCGACGAACGCCGTCACGCCCCGCTCGGCCGCCCGGATGCCGGTCCCCGCGAGCCCGCGCCCGTTCAGCAGGCCGCGGACCGCACCCCGGACGCCGCGCGTCTGGCCGAGGGCCCGGACGAGCTGGTCGGCACGGACGCGCGAGACGGCCTGCGCGCCCTCGGCGCCCATCTTCAGCGTCGCGCCCGCGATGCGTCCGAGGCCGAACGTCGCCACCCCGAGCACGTCGAGCCCGAAGTCGAGCCACGACCCTTCCCCGTTCAGGAGCTGCAACCCGTGCCCCGCCATCGCGACCAGTCCCGCGATGAGCGCGACCGCGCCCAGTGCTTCACCGAGCCCCGGCACCCACGCGAGCGCGAGCGCGAGGACGCCCGCGACCGTCGCGATCTTCGAGGCGATGTCCGTGATCGCGTTCACGACCGACCGGACGTTGTCCCACCAGCCGTCGTGGATGCCGTCGGCCTCGACGGCGACGTTGATCGCGTTCTTGGCCTTGGTCGCCGCGGTGTCGCGCGCCGACGTCGCCTGCTCGAGCTTGGTCCGCGCGTTCCCGAGCGCGGTGCTCGCCGTCGTCATGTCGGTCTGGGCCTGGTCGGCGTGCTGCTGCGCGTTCGGCGCCTTGCTGTGGTCCGGGTCCGAGTAGACGACGTGCTTGTGGTGGGCGGTGTCGTAGTCCGCCTGGGCCTGCTTCGCGGCCGCGAGCGCCTCGTCGGCGTGCTGCTGCGCGGTCCGGAGGCTGTCCGCGTAGGTCGTGAGCGCCTCGCCCGTCGCGAAGTACCGGTGCTGGACCTTCGCGATCTCGTTCGCCACGTCCTTCGCCTTGTCGGCGATGGCCTGCACGGCGTCCGACTGCATGGCGTCCAGGTCGGCGATGGTCCGCAGGTCAGCGGCGGCCTTCTGGATGGCCTCGGCGACGTTCGTGTAGTCGGTGCCGGCACGCGCGACGACGTCGGGCTCCCCGGGCACCGGGTCGGTCGCTGCGAGCGGGTGCCAGTCGTAGGGGCGGCTCACTTCTCGCCCCGCAGCGCCTTGGCGAACTCGGAGTCCAGGCTCTCGAACTGCTCGCCGACCCCCTGGCACTGGTCGGCCAGCGACCCGATGTGCTCGAGCATCTTCTCCCGCTTCCCGTCCCAGTTCCGCTCGAAGTGGTGGATCGCGTCGGAGAGCTCGTCGTGCCCGACCGCGGCGGCCACCCGGTCCGCGTTGGTGTGCGCGCTGTTGAACTCGGTGGCGACGACGCGGAGCTTGTGGCCGGCCTCGATGAGGGTGGGCGTATCCACCTTGAGCTGGTCGGTCACTGCACGGATTCCCCTCGTCGACGGCGCGAGCCGGGCCAACGTTAGCGGACCGGCGAGCCCGCCCGACATGGGGAGAACTACCCGGCGGGGGCCGCGGGGTCGCGGGGCAGCGGCGTCGGGCAAGTGAGCGTGAGGGCGTCGCCCGCGCCGAGGGTGCAGGTCTCCTCGTGCTCGTCCGGGAACGTGACCCGGACGGGCGAGCCGTCGTAGACGTAGCGGAGCTCGTCGGGGTCGATCGTCACGCCGTACGCGGCCCCGAGCGCGTCGGCCGCACGGGTCCGGAGACCGAGCTGCTCGCGGGTGCGGGCGTCGGCGGCACGCTCGATCCCGGGCTTCGTGAGCCGGTCCGCGACGAACGCGCCGAGCCCCCCGAGCACCGCCAGCCCCAGGCAGGCGCCGGCCACGATGCCCGGGCCACGTCGTCCGGCCCACCGACGGGCCGCGAGCGCCAGCACGACGAACACGACCGCCGCGCCGATCGCGACGACCAGCAGGACCTTCACGACGGGCGCCGGGGTCACGTCGAGGTCGGGCGGGTACACCGGGACGGGCACCATGGCGGGACAGTGCTCCTCGTCGTCGGTCTCGCGCGGACCGGGACACGCTACCGGAACCGCACGTGGCGCCGGTGCAGCGGACGTCACACCGCCTCGTGGTGCGGGCCTCCGGGCCGCGGCGGAGCATGGGGGGCATGGCTCTCGGACGCAAGGCCCCCCAGGACAAGCGGAACAAGACCGTCGCCGACCTGCTGGTCGCGCAGCTCGTCACCGCGGGCGTGAAGCGGATCTACGGCATCGTCGGCGACAGCCTCAACCCCGTCGTCGACGCCGTGCGCCGCTCGGGCGAGATCGAGTGGGTGCACGTGCGGCACGAGGAGGTCGCGGCGTTCGCCGCTGCCGGCGAGGCCGAGGTCACCGGCAGCCTCGCGGTGTGCGCGGGCTCCTGCGGCCCCGGCAACCTGCACCTCATCAACGGCCTCTACGACGCGAACCGCTCGCGCGTGCCGGTCCTCGCGATCGCGAGCCACATCCCCAGCGCCCAGATCGGCACGAGCTTCTTCCAGGAGACGCATCCCGACCGGCTGTTCACCGAGTGCTCGGTGTACTCCGAGATGATCTCGAGCGCCGCCCAGGCGCCGCGTGTCATCAACTCCGCGATCCAGCACGCGCTCGGCGGCCCGGGCGTCGCCGTCCTCACGATCCCGGGCGACGTCGCCGACTACGACGCCCCGCCCGTCGTGCCCGGCATCGACCCGATCGTCACGCCGCCCGCGCCCCCGCGCGCCATCCCGTCGCCCGACGCCCTGCGCGAGCTCGCCGACGCCATCAACGGCGCCAAGAAGGTCACGATCTTCGCGGGCGTCGGGGTCCGGGGCGCGCACGACGACGTCATCGCGCTCGCGGACAAGATCGCCTCCCCCGTGGGCCACTCGCTGCGCGGCAAGGAATGGATCCAGTACGACAACCCGTTCGACGTCGGGATGTCCGGGCTCCTCGGGTACGGGTCCTGTTACGACGCGATGCACGAGGCGGACCTGCTGATCCTGCTCGGCACGGACTTCCCGTACGACCAGTTCCTCCCCGCGGACGTCCGCACCGCCCAGGTCGACATCGACCCCTCGCACCTGGGCCGGCGCACCCGGCTCGACCTCGCCGTCGTCGGGGACGCCGGGGAGACCGTGCGCGGGCTCCTGCCCCTCGTTGACGCCAAGAAGGACCGGAAGTTCCTCGACGAGATGCGCAAGAAGCACGTCAAGTCGCTCACCGGCGTCGTCGGCGCCTACACGAAGGACGTCGAGAAGGTCACGCCCATCCACCCCGAGTACGTGGCCGACATCCTCGACCAGGAGGCCGCGGACGACGCCGTCTTCACCGTCGACACCGGCATGTGCAACGTGTGGGCTGCCCGGTACATCAGCCCGAACGGGAAGCGCCGTGTCATCGGGAGCTTCCTGCACGGGTCGATGGCCAACGCGATGCCGCACGCGATCGGAGCTGCCTCCGCGGAACCGGGGCGTCAGGTCGTCGCGATGTCGGGCGACGGCGGGCTGTCGATGCTGCTCGGCGACCTGCTCACCATCAAGGCGTACGACCTGCCGGTGAAGATCGTGCTGTTCGACAACGCGTCGCTCGCGATGGTCCGGCTCGAGATGCTCGTCGACGGGCTGCCGCAGTTCGGGACCGAGTCCCCGCACTTCGACTACGCCGCGATCGCCAACGCCATGGGCATCCCCGCGGTGCGCGTCGAGCGGCCGCAGGACGTGCGTGGCGCGCTGCGGGGTGCCCTCGACCGGCCCGGGCCGGCGCTCGTCGACGTCGTCACCGACCCGCGCGCGCTGTCGCTGCCGCCGACCATCACGGCCGGTCAGGTGCGCGGGTTCGTCGTCGCGATGAGCAAGGAGATCATGGGCAACGGCATGGGCGAGGCCGTGTCGATGGCACGGTCGAACCTGCGCAACGTCCCGCGCCCCTGAGCCGGCGCTATCGGGCGAGGTCCTCCGGCAGCAGCCCGTAGACCAGACTGTCGCGTCGTCCGCCCTTGAACGGGAGGTGCGCACGCAGCAAGCCCTCGCGCCGGAAGCCGGACCGCTCGGCGACGGCCTGCGACGCGGCGTTGTCGGGCGCGCACGTGAGCTCGAGGCGCGCCAGCCCCAGGTCGGTGAAGGCGCTGCGTGCCGCAAGCCGGACGGCGCGCGTCGCGACCCCGCGCCCGCGCGCGGACGCCGTGAGCCAGTAGCCGACGCTCGCCCGTCCCTGCCGGTGGTCGATGCCGCTCAGCGACACCTCGCCGAGCAGACGGCCGTCGTGTGCGTCGTCGATCGCCCAGTAGGCGGCCGTGCCCTCCGCGCGCTGGCGCTCGACGGCACGGATCCGCTTGACGACGTCAGCCCGGTCGAGCGGGACCCCGTCGGAGAACCGGCGAAAAACAGGGTCGGCGAAGCCCGCGAGCTGCGCGTCGGCGTCCTCGTCGCGCCACGGGCGCAGCCGAATCTCGCCGTCGGTGAGGGACTCGGGGATCGTCGTCGGCACCATCCCAACCTAGCCTCCACGCTGACGCGCGGGACCGAGCCAGCCCACGTCGACCACGCCGCGCCCGCGGGTGCAGGAGAACCTGGAGTCGGCAGACTGCATGGATGGACGTCGTGCTCTTTCATTCGATGTGGGGCCTCCGGTCGGCGGAGAGAGCCGCGGCGGACCGGCTCCGGGGACAAGGTCATCGGGTCGTGGTGCCGGACCTGTTCGGTGGCCGGACGGCTCCCGGTGAGCTCGGGGCGGGTTCGGCGCTGATGGCGGAGATCGGCTGGTCGACGATCGTGGGGCGCGCGTCCGACGCGTTGTCCCGCGTTCCCGACGACGCCGTGCTCGTGGGCTTCTCGATGGGCGTCGGGGTGATCGGCGAGGTCTGGCCCGGCCGGCTCGCCGCGGCTGCGGTCGCCTGTCTGCACGCGCCCCTCTCGGTTCCTTCCGGAGTGCAGCCCGGCACACCGGTGCAGCTGCACTACGCAGCCGGCGACCGGTTCGCCCCGCCGGAGCAGGTTGCCGCCTTCCGGCGGAGCGCGGAGGTCGCCGGTGCGACGGCACTGGTGCGCGAGTACGCGGACGCGGGGCACTACTTCACCGACGAGTCCCATCCCGACTACGCGGCCGCCGCGGCGGCGGCGACCTGGCGCGACGTCGGGGACATGCTGCGGTCGGTGGGCTGACCCGGCGGCCCCTGGTCGTGCCCTCCGGCCGGGTCCACGCCGGGCTCGAGCCGCACCCACGATGAGTTCGAGCGGGCTCGTCGGTAGGTACTCGCGAGCCCGCCGGACCGCCGGTGGACCGGACCGAGGAGACCGAGATGTCAGAGAACCGCGCAGCCGACACCACCGCCATCGAGACCGTGCTGGCCGACTCCTACCGCGCGTGGGCTGCGGGCGACGCCGACGGCATGGTCGCCGACTACACGCCCGACGCCACGGCGATCCTGCCGGGCTCGCGCCGCCTCGGGCGCGACGCCATCCGCGACAGCATGGCCCGCGGCTTCGCGGGTCCCCTCCGGGGCACGACGACGTGGAACGAGCACGTCAGCGTGCGGTTCGTGGGCCGTGACGCCGCGGTCGTCGTGAGCGAGTCGGCCATCCTGTTCGACGGCGCGACAACCGCCCCCGAGTCGGGCAGGGTGAACGCGACCTGGGTGCTCGAGAAGAAGGACGGCTCGTGGAAGATCGCGGCGTACCACAACAGCCCGGTGCTGAGCCCGGCCCCCGCGAGCACGGTGTGACGACCGCGCCGTCGGGCGCCGCCGAGGACTTCGGGCTCCGGATCGAGCCGCACCGCCGCGAGCTGCTCGCGTACTGCTACCGGATGCTCGGCTCGGTGCACGACGCCGAGGACCTCGTCCAGGACACCTACCTGCGGGCCTGGCGGGCGCGGGACTCGTACGACGAGTCCCGCGCCTCGCTGCGCACGTGGCTGTACCGGATCGCGACGAACGTCTGCCTGACGGCGCTCGAGGGCCGCGCCCGCCGACCCTTGCCGTCGGGTCTGGTGGCGGAGTCGGAGCCGCTCGCGCCGCTCGTCCGCGGCGAGGTGCCGTGGCTCGAGCCGCTCCCCGACGCGATGCTCGGCGCACGCGACCCGGCGGACGCCGCGGTCGCCCGTGCCGGGCTGCGTCTCGCGTTCGCCTCGGCGCTGCAGCACCTGTCCGCGCGGGAGCGCGGCGCGCTCGTCCTGCGCGACGTCCTCGCGTTCTCCGCCGCGGAGTCCGCGGAGGTCCTGGGCACGACGACGGCGGCGGTGAACAGCGCGCTGCAACGGGCTCGGGCTCGGCTGGGCGAGGCAGGCGCGGACCTCGCCGACGCGGCCGAGCCCTCGGCGGCCGAGCAGCAGACCTGGCTCGACCGGTACACGGACGCGTTCGTCCGCGCGGACGTCGACGGCATCAAGGCGCTCCTCACCGAGGACGTCCTCATGGAGATGCCGCCCATGGTCAACTGGTTCACCGGACGGGACGGGTACGGGCAGTTCATGGGCTGGGTGTACGGCGTCGGAGGGACGGACTGGCGGACCCTGCCGGTCGCCGCAAACGGGCAGCCCGGATTCGCGGCCTACCGGCGCGACGGCGGCGGGTACGCGCTGCACACGCTCCAGGTGCTCACGGTCACGGCGGCCGGGGTCAGCCGTAACTCGGTTTTCCAGGATGCGGAGGTCTTCGCGTCGTTCGGTCTCCCCGCCCGTCTCGACGAATAGCGCCACGAGTGCGCGAGCGATGCGTCGCCCGCGCATGGCGCGGTACGGCGGTCCCGCGACTGTCAGTGGGGACCCTTACCTTCGCTGCTGTGACAGCGACATCTACCCTGGCCCCGTCTGCGGACTCCGAGCTTGTCGACGCCATGCTTGCGGGCCGCAAGAGGATAAGCCAGCTCGAGTACCTCCTCAGCATTTCGAGGCGAGACACCGCGCTACTCCGATTCTTATACCTCACAATGCCAATTGTGACGGCCGGTGCGATCTTCACTGCCATCCTAACTTCCGGAGCGCCGCAATATAAGGCGCTCTACGTCGCAACCCCCATTTATATCATATCTGGTCTCATCGGCGTTTTCATCATTCGCTATCAACATGGAGAGGGCGAGAACTTTGACAGTCCGGCAGATCCGCGCACCCTCGAGATCGACCTGATCGCGGAACGAGAACTGCAGTCTCTCGAATTCAGTGGTGAGCGCATCCCCCTCGACAAGCGGCAGTATTTCTACCAAGGCGAAATGCTGCGGGGGGTCAGCGACATTCGCCGCAACAGTTCCCGCTATCGTCGAATCAACAATGCGTTCCAATCGGTGATCATCGTAGGATCTCTCGCAACAACTACCGTTGCAAGTCTCAATAATGGCGAAGGACCGCTGAAATGGGGCTCCGTTGCACTCAGCTTTGCAGTGGGGATCTCAGCTGGTTTCATGGGCTATTTCAAATACCGCGAGCGATCCTTCTATCTGCAGCAAACCGCCGATGACATAGAGGAACAAATGAAGGCCTTCGAGCTAGGGCTTCAGCCGTACGCTGGAATGACCGATCAGGAGCGCATTGCGGAGCTCACCCAGCGCGTCGAGGCAATTCGCGTTGCCCAGCAGCGGCGGGAGCAGCAGTTGGACCAGCCAAGGAATTCGCGGGAGGAGAACTGATCCGACCGGTCGCTCAGGCGCGGCGCACCCTTGAAACCGCTCGTGTCGAGCTGGCCCTTCATTACGGGCGCTGCCCAGCAGCGATCCATAGGCTCTGCTTCCGGGCGTCTCGGGTGACTTCCACTGTCCCAGTGACCTCGGCCCGTCCACCCTGGTCGGCGATGGGCTGCTCACAGCGCGGCCGTCGGGACGGTGAGAGAACCGTTCCACGCGGGTAACGCGCTCCGCCGCAGCGCGAAACACCGTGTTCCTACCGTCGAGGTCAGCCATCCCCTCGGCCTCAGGAGGACCCGATGACCGACACCTCACCCGCGCCCCGACGCCTCGTCGTCGTGGGCGGCGGCATGGTCGCCCACCGGTTCGTGGAGGCGCTGCGCGCCCGCGACGAGAACCGCGAGTGGCAGGTCACGGTGCTCGCGGAGGAGCCGCGCGCCCCCTACGACCGCGTCGCTCTGACGAGCTACTTCACGGGCCGCGACCCCGAGGACCTCGCGCTCGGCGACCCGGCGCTGTGGGCCGACCCGTCCGTGCGCCTGGTGCGCGGCGAGGCGGTGACGTCGATCGACCGCGAGGCCCGCGCCGTCACGACGAGCGCCGGCCGGACCCTCGACTACGACCACCTCGTCCTCGCGACGGGCTCGTCGGCGGCGGTCCCCCCGATCCCGGGCACCGAGCTGCCGGGAGTGTTCGTCTACCGCACGGTCGACGACGTCGCCGCCCTCCGCGGGTTCGTCGAGGAGCAGCGCTCCCGCTGGGACCGGCCGGTGCGTGGTGCGGTCATCGGGGGCGGCCTCCTCGGCCTCGAGGCCGCGGGCGCGCTGCAGGCGCTCGGCGCCCAGTCGACGGTCATCCAGTTCGGCTCGCACCTCATGTCGGCGCAGGTCGACCTCGGCGGCGGCGAGGCCCTGGCCCGGCTGATCCGGAGCCTCGGCATCGCAGTCCGCGTCGACACCGCGACCACCAAGATCCGCCCCAACCGCCGCGGCACCGCGGGACGGCTCGACTTCGCCGACGGCGGCCGGCTCGACGTCGACGTGGTCGTCGTCGCGACGGGGGTGCGCCCGCGCGACGAGCTGGCGCGCGAGGCCGGCCTGGACGTCGGGCCGCGGGGCGGCGTCGTCGTCGACGACCGCTGCCTCACCGCGGACCCCGCGATCTCCGCGGTCGGCGAGGTCGCCTGCATCCAAGGCGCGTGCATCGGCCTGGTCGCGCCGGGCAACGCGATGGCCGAGGTGGCGGTCGACCGGCTGCTCGGCGGCGACGCCGAGTTCCCGGGTGCCGACACGGCCACGAAGCTCAAGCTCGCGGGCGTCGACGTCGCGAGCTTCGGCGACGCGTTCGGCACCACCGAGGGTGCGCTCGAGGTCGTCTGGGCCGACCCGGTCGGCGGCGTCTACAAGAAGCTCGTCCTGTCCGACGACGCCCGCACCCTCCTCGGCGGCGTCCTCGTCGGCGACGCCTCCGCGTACACGAGCCTGCGTCCGATGCTGGGCCGCGAGCTCCCCGGCGACCCGGCCGCGTTCCTTCTTCCCGAGGGCACGGGCGCCGCGCCGAGCATCGAGCTCCCCGACGACGCCGCCGTCTGCTCCTGCAACGCGGTCAGTGCGGGCGCGGTCCGGGCCGCCGTGACGGAGCAGGGCTGCACCGACGTCGCGGGCGTCAAGGCGTGCACGCGCGCCGGCACGACGTGCGGCTCGTGCCTCCCGCTCGTCAAGAAGCTCGTGTCCACGGAGCTCGAGAAGGCGGGCGTCGCCGTCTCGAACGCGCTGTGCGAGCACTTCGACCTGTCGCGTGCGCAGCTCTACGACGCGCTCCTCGTCTCGGGCGTGCGGACGTTCAGCGAGGCGCTCGCCCGGTTCGGCACGCCGTCGGGCGCGGCGGGAGCCACACACGGCTGCGACATCTGCAAGCCGGTCGTCGCGTCGATCCTGTCGACGCTCGCCCCGGCCCACGTGCTCGACGGCGAACGCTCGACCCTCCAGGACACCAACGACCACCTCATGGCCAACATGCAGAAGGACGGCACCTACTCGGTCGTCCCGCGCATGCCGGGCGGCGAGGTCACGCCGCAGGGGCTCATCGTCATCGGCGAGATCGCCCGCGACTACGGCCTGTACACCAAGCTCACGGGCGGCCAGCGGATCGACATGTTCGGCGCCCGGATGGAGCAGCTCCCCGACATCTGGAAGCGGCTCGTCGACGCGGGCTTCGAGTCCGGCCAGGCGTACGGGAAGTCGGTGCGCATGGTGAAGTCGTGCGTCGGGTCGACGTGGTGCCGGTTCGGCGTCCAGGACTCCGTGGGCATGGCCGTGCACCTCGAGCTCCGCTACCGCGGCCTGCGCAGCCCGCACAAGCTCAAGCTCGGCGTCTCCGGGTGCGCCCGCGAGTGCGCGGAGGCGCGGTCCAAGGACGTCGGCGTCATCGCGACCGAGAAGGGCTGGAACGTCTACGTCGGCGGGAACGGCGGCTTCACGCCGCGCCACGCGCGCCTGCTCGCCGAGGACCTCGACGACGCCGCCCTCATCCGCACCATCGACCGGTTCCTCATGTACTACATCCGCACCGCGGACCGCCTCCAGCGCACGGCGCCGTGGGTCGACGAGGTCGAGGGCGGCCTCGACGGCATCCGCGCGGTGATCATGGAGGACTCGCTCGGGATCGGCGCCGACCTCGACGCCCAGATGGCCGCGCACGTCGACTCCTACGAGGACGAGTGGAAGGCCACGCTCGAGGACCCCGACAAGCTCCGCCGGTTCGCGTCGTTCGTCAACGCGCCCCGCACCGCCGACCCGTCGCTCGCCTTCGTGGCCGAGCGCGGGCAGGTGCGACCGGCGTTCCCCGACGAGCGCGAGACCGCCGTCCCCGAGCCCGTCCTCGTGGCGGGCGCGACCCTGGAGGTGCGCTGACATGACGACGCTCGAAGCCCCGGAGGCGGTCCCCACGGCGACCACCTGGCAGGAGGTGTGCCGGCTCGACGACCTCGTCCAAGAGCGCGGCGCGGCGGCCCTGCTCGCCTCCCCGACCGGCGACGCCGTGCAGGTCGCGCTCGTCCGCCTCCTCGACGACACCGTCCTCGCGGTGTCCAACCTCGACCCCTACACCGGCGCGAACGTCATGTCGCGCGGGCTGGTCGGGTCGCGGCACGTCGACGGCGCGACCGTCCCTACCCTCACCTCCCCGCTCCACAAGCAGGTCTTCTCCCTGCTCACGGGCGCGTGCCTCGACACGGCGGGCAAGGCCCCGGTCCCCGGCCAGGACGGCGACCTCCGCCGCTTCCCCGTCCGCGTCGTCGGCGGTGTGGTGTCGGTGTCCCTGCCCGGCGACGCCGGGTCGCGCCCGTGACCCGGCGCGCCCGGGCAGGGGCACGGCCCGCCGCTGGGGGGCGGGTCGTGCTGGTCGGCGGTGGCCCCGGTGACCCCGACCTGCTCACCCTCCGGGCGTGGCGGGCTCTCGCCGAGGCGGACGTCGTCGTCGCGGACCGGCTCGGCCCGCGGTCCGTGCTCGACGACCTCGGCCCCGACGTCGAGGTGATCGACGTCGGCAAGACGCCCGGCCACCACCCGGTGCCGCAGGAGGAGATCAACCGGCTGCTCGTCGAGCACGCCCGCCGCGGACGGCGCGTGGTCCGGCTCAAGGGCGGCGACCCGTTCGTGCTGGGCCGCGGCGGCGAGGAGGTGCTCGCGTGCCGGGAGGCCGGCGTGCCGGTCGAGGTCGTGCCGGGCGTGACGAGCGCGCTCGCCGCGCCCGCCGCCGCCGGGGTTCCCGTCACGCACCGCGGCGTCGTGGGCGCGGTCATGGTCGTCAACGGGCACGACCCGGTGCCCGCGAGCGCCCTCGCGGGGCTGCGGGACGACGAGCTCACGCTCGTCGTGCTCATGGGGGTCGCGGGACTCGACGACCTCTGCGCCCGCGCGACGGACGCGGGCGTCGACCCGGCGATGCCCGTCGCGATCGTCGAGCGCGCCACGACCGCGACGCAGCGCGTCACGCGGGTTCCCTTGCGGGACGCGGCCCGCGCCGCACGCGAGGCGGGTGTGCGGGCGCCGGCGGTGGTCGTCGTCGGGCGGGTCGCGGCCCCGGACCTCCTTGCCGCCGACCTGTCAGAAGCTCACGGCACTCTGCTGCCGCCAGCTTCTGACAGCTCGCCTGCCGCGCCCCGCTTGTCAGAAGCTCACGGCACTCTGCTGCCGCCAGCTTCTGACAACTCGCTAAGGGCGGGGCGTGGACGGCTCGTCGGGACCGCCGGGTGACGCGCGACAATCGCCCTATGGACGACACACGCATCGAGCAGGTGATGGCGGGGTGCACCGTGCTGGTCACGGCGGACCGCCGCTCGTCCGAGCTCGGTGCTGCGCTCTCCCGCCGCGGCGCGACGATCCGGTACGCGGCGGCGCTGAGCATGGTCCCGCACACCGACGACGCCGAGCTGCTGGCCGTCACGCAGAGGATCATCGCGACCCCGCCGGACGTCGTCGTCGTGACCACGGGCATCGGGTTCCGGGCGTGGATCGAGGCCGCGGACGCCGTCGGGCTGGCCGAGCCGCTCGTCGACGTGCTCGGCCGGGCGCGGATCGTGGCGCGCGGACCCAAGGCGCGTGGCGCGATCCAGGCGGCGGGCCTCATGGCCGACTGGGTCGCGGAGTCCGAGACGACGGCCGAGATCGCGGAGCTGCTGCTCGACGAGGGCGTGCGCGGGCTGCGGGTCGCGGTCCAGCACCACGGCGCGGGGTCGGACGGGATCGACGAGGCCCTGACCGCGGCGGGCGCAGACGTCGAGGCGCTCGTGGTTTACCGCTGGGGGCCGCCCGAGGACCCGGCGGCGGTCGAGGCGTCCGTCCTCGCGGTGGCGGCGGGCGAGATCGATGCCGTGACCTTCACGTCCGCCCCGGGGGCGGCGGCGTGGCTCGCTGCGGCGGATGCGACGGGCGTCCTGCCCGACGTCGTCCGGCACGCGGCGGACGGCAGCGTCGTGTTCGCGGCCGTCGGCCCGACGACGGCGAAGCCCCTGCACGACGTCGGAATCGACCCGCTGGTGCCCGAGCGCGGGCGCCTGGGCGCGCTCGTGCGTGCGCTCGTGACCCACTACGGCGGGCTCGAGACGCTCGACACCGTGGCGGGCCGCCTGCGGGTGCACCGCAGGGCCGCCGTCCTCGACGACCGGGTCCTCCCGCTCACGACCACGGGGCTCGAGGTGCTGCGCCTGCTCGCCCGCGCAGGGAGCGCCGTCGTGCCGCGGGAGGCGGTGCTCGCGGTGCTGCCGGGGGCGTCGACCGACCCGCACGCCGCGGAGGTCGCGATCGCCCGGCTGCGGGAGGCGTCGGGCAGCCGCGAGCTCGTCCGGACGGTCGTGAAGCGGGGCTACCGGCTCGAGCTCGCGGAGCCCTGAGTACCGCCGCGGGGCACGCTGCCCGGTTCGTCCGATCCGTTCGTGTTACGCACCGGGCGCTCGGCATGCGAGAGTTGCACCAGGTGAGAGAGGTCGCGCGGGTAGGCGCTGCCCTGGGGGCGCGCAGCGGGCAGGACCTGCCGCACGACCTCTGAGAACGGAGGAGCGATGATCACCGCCGAGGACGTCCGGTCCCGCAAGTTCAGCACGACGAAGTTCCGTGAGGGCTACGACATCGAGGAGGTCGACGGCTACCTCGACGAGATCGGGCAGACGCTGACGTCGCTCGAGGGCGGCGCCGCGCCCACGGCCCCGGGCCTGATCGGTCCCGAGGACGTCCTCGCCAAGGTGTTCGACACCGTGAAGTTCCGCGAGGGCTACGCGATCGACGAGGTCGACGACCTGTTGGACGTCGTCGTGCAGACGCTGCAGGAGCACAAGGCGCGCGCGCTCGCGACGGGCGCGCAGCCCGTGGTCGCCGCGGCGCAGCCGACGGGCTCGCAGCCCGCGGTCCCGGTGACGACGGGCGCGCAGCCGTCCGTCCAGGCGCTGCGCGACCACCTGGAGTCGGGCTCCCCTGCCGGGCTGTCGCCCGCGGCCGCGGTGCGCGCGCTCGACACGGGCGCGTCCGTCTCGCCGACGCCCCCGCTGCCGCCGGACCCGGAGGCTGCCGCGCTCGGCACGCGCGTCCTGATCTCGCAGCTGCAGATCGCGACGATCCGCACGCAGGGCAACGACGGCCTGTCCGTCGTCACGCCCGACGGCACGGTCCTGCGGGTCGTCGGCGTCGACGCCAGCCCGCAGGGCGTCACGCTCCGCACGGCCTGACGCCACCGACCGGGGGACGTGCATGTCCGCGCCGCACGACGCGCTCGCGCGCCGGCTCGGGACGTCGGACGCGATCGTCATCGGGCTCGGCTCGATGATCGGCGCCGGGGTCTTCACGGCGTTCGCTCCGGCGGCGGCTGCCGCCGGCGCCGGCCTGCTGATCGGGCTCGCGCTGGCCGCCGTCGTCGCGTACGCGAACGCGACGGCGTCCGCGCAGCTCGCCGCGCAGTACCCCGCGTCGGGCGGGACGTACGTCTACGGGCGCGAACGCCTCGGCCCGTGGTGGGGCTTCGTGGCCGGCTGGGGGTTCGTCGTCGGGAAGACGGCGAGCTGCGCGGCGATGGCGCTCACGTTCGCCGCGTACGCCGTCCCGGACGCCTGGCAGCGGCCCACCGCGGTGGCCGCCGTCGTCGGCCTCGCGGCCGTCAACTACCGGGGCGTCACGCGGACGGCGCGGCTCACCCGGGTGATCGTGGCCGTCGTCCTCGCGGTCCTCGCGTTCGCCGTCGCGGTCGCGCTCACGCACGGCGACCCGGAGCCCGCCCGCCTCGGCCTCGACCACGCGACCGGCGGCTGGTACGGGACGCTGCAGTCCGCGGGGCTGCTGTTCTTCGCGTTCGCGGGCTACGCGCGCATCGCGACCATGGGCGAGGAGGTCCGCGACCCCGCCCGGACCATCCCGCGCGCCATCCTCGTCGCGCTGCTCGGCGCCGTCGTCGTGTACGCGGTCGTCGCGGTGACGCTGCTGCTCGTCCTCGGGTCCGACGCGCTCGCCTCCTCCACCGCCCCCGTCGCCGACGCCGTGTCGTCCGCGGGGGCGGGCTGGGCCGTCCCGGTCGTCCGGGCGGGGGCCGCGCTCGCGGCGCTCGGCGCGCTGCTCGCGCTCGTCGCGGGCGTCGGACGGACGTCCCTCGCGATGGCCCGCGAGCACGACCTGCCGCCGTGGCTCGCCGCCGTCCACCCGCGGTACCGGGTGCCGCACCACGCCGAGGTCGCGCTCGCCGCGGTCGTGTCGGTGCTCGTGCTGACCGTCGACCTGCGCGGCGCGATCGGGTTCTCGTCGTTCGGGGTGCTGGTCTACTACCTCGTCGCGAACGTCGCCGCCTGGACGCAGACCGCGCCCCACCGGCGGTTCCCGCGCGCGCTCCAGGTCGTCGGAGCGGTGGGGTGCGCGGCGCTCGTCGTCACGCTCCCGCGGTCCGCCGTGGGGTGGGGCGTGGCCGTGTTCGCCGTCGGCCTGCTGCTGCGGCTCTGGCGCGTGCGCCTCGAGCGCCCGCGCCGCGTCTGACCTCGGCCGCCCACCTTTCGTGCCGAACACGGGATCTGGGCCCGTCCGCCGAGGCGGAAGGGCCCAGATCCCGTTCTCGTGGGGCGCGAAGCCCGTGCTCGGCTACGCGACCTCGAAGAGCCCCGCGCCCGCCTCGACCGGCTCCCCGACGGACGCGACGACGGCGACCGCCTCGGGCTTCTGGTCGAGCGCGACGACCGGGCACACGGCCGACCGGCCCCCGGCGACGACGTCGCCCGGGCTCCACGTGACGAGCGCCTGACCCGCCTCGACCCGGTCGCCCTCGGCGGCGTGCAGCGTGAAACCGGCACCCTGGAGCTGCACGGTGTCGATGCCGAGGTGCACGAGGATCCCGACGCCGTCGTCCGTCTTCACGACGAACGCGTGCGGGTGGAGCTTCGCGATGGTCCCGGCGACCGGCGCGACGGCCGTCGACTCGGCGGCCGTGCCGGGGTCGATCGCGATCCCGGGCCCGACGAGGGCCGCGCTGAACACCGGGTCGTCGACCTGGGCGAGCTCGACGACCGTGCCGCCGAGCGGCGCCGCGACCGGCAGCACGGCCGCCATCAGCGCAGGTCCTCGATGTCCGAGGCGAGGGTGTCGGCCTCGGGGCCGACGATGACCTGGACGACCTTGCCCGACTGGACGACGGCGATCGCACCGGCCGCCTTGAGACCCGCCTCGTTGACGCGGGCCGGGTCCTCGACCTCGACGCGCAGGCGCGTGATGCAGGGTTCGAGGTCGACGATGTTGTCGTCCCCGCCGAGTCCGGCGAGGATCTGCTCCGCCTTGCTCATCTGGTGCTCCTTCTCGGTGGAGTCAGGCTTCTGCGCCTGGTCCGGTTGGGGTGGTGGGTGGTCACATGAGGTCTTCGAGCTCGCTGGCGAGCACGTCGACCGAGGGGCCGATCACGATCTGCACAACCCGCCCGGACACGACGACGCCGTGGGCGCCGGCCGCGCGCAGGGCGGGCTGGTCGACGGCGCCGGGGTCCTTGACCTCGGAGCGCAGCCGCGTCGTGCAGGGTTCGATCTCGACGATGTTGTCGACGCCGCCGAGCGCGCGGAGGATGCGGCTGGCCTGGTCGTCGTAGGTCGGCGTCATCGCCTTACCTCCTGGGTCGTCCCGGTGCTCCCGGGGGTGGTCGTCACGAGGGGCTGCGGCCGAGGGGTGACGACGGGGTTCGGTGCGGTCAGGGGTACCCACAGTGTGTACCGGTCGGCTCGGTAGCACGACCGCGAGAACGCGCACGCCACCTGGCCCGCGAAGGTGCGCCGGGCGATGCGCAGGACCGTACGCGCGGTGCCGAGCCGCAGGAGCTCGGCCTCGTGGGCGGACGCGTCCGACGCGGCGACGGTGTCCTCGCCCCAGTCGGGGTCGTGGCCGTGGTCGCGGAACGCGGCGTAGAGGCTCTCGGGGAACCCGTCGGGGGCGCCGTCGAGCAGGTCGGGGAAGCGGGACGCGGGGATCCAGGTCTCCTCGAGCGCCATGGGGCGCCCGTCGGCCCAGCCGAGGCGCTGCACGTGGTGGACGGCGGCGCCGGGCTCGAGCTCGAGCGACTCGGCGACGTCCCAGGGCGCCTCGACGGTCTCGGCGTCGAGGAGCTCGGTGCTGGGTGCCATGCCGCGGCGTCGCATGTCGTCGCCGAACCCGACGAGGCGTAGCTCCATGTCGGTCCGTGCGGGTGCGACGAACGTGCCGCGGCCCTGCTCGCGATGGAGGAGCCCCTCGTTGACCAGCGCGTCGATGGCCTGGCGGACCGTCATGCGCGAGACACCGAAGCGTTCGCACAGCTCGCGCTCGGAGGGGATGGTGTCGCCGACGGCGAGCTCGTGCGCGACGAGGCCGCGGAGGTAGTCGCGGACGCGCACGTGCTTGTAATCGGGAGCCAACGCCGCCTCCTTCACAAATCCTTGACAAGGACCGAATGTCTAGACCACTCTAGGCCCACTGGTCCAGACATCCTAGTGGCCGGGCACCAGGACCCCGCAGTCCGTGTCCGGTCGCCGGGACGTCCGGGTCGACGACGCCACGAGACTGACGACGCCGCCGCTCTCCTGTTCAGGAGCCCGGACGCCGACGAGCACACGATGAGGAGTGCACCGTATGACCGCCACCACAGCGGACGCCTCGACCAAGAGAGGCATCCCCGGATTCGCACAGCTGCAGCGCATCGGCCGCGCCCTGATGCTGCCGATCGCCTCGCTGCCCGCAGCCGCCCTGCTGCTGCGCCTCGGTCAGCCCGACATGATCGGCCCGGACGGGATCGTGACGGCGAGCTGGATGCAGCCCGTCGCCGACGTCATGGCCGCCGCCGGAAACGCCCTGTTCGCCAACCTCGGTCTCCTGTTCGCCGTAGGCGTTGCGATCGGCTTCGCCCGCAAGTCGGACGGCTCGACGGCGCTCGCCGCCGTCATCGGCTACCTGGTCTACAAGGGCGTCGGCGACGCCATGTCGCCGCACGTCCTCGGCCTGCCCGCCGAGGGACAGGACCAGGAGCTCGTCAACTACGGCGTGCTCGGCGGCATCATCATCGGCATCACCGCGGCACTCCTGTACCAGAAGTACTACCGGATCAAGCTGCCGCAGGCGCTCGCGTTCTTCGGCGGCCGCCGGTTCGTGCCGATCATCACCGCGTTCGCGTCGATCATCATCGCGGTCCTCATGTCGCTGGTCTACAAGTGGTTCAACTCCGGGCTCACCAGCTTCAGCGAGTGGACCACGCACAACGACGTGGCAGGCGGCTTCATCTACGGCACCGCGAACCGCCTGCTCGTGCCCCTCGGCCTGCACCACCTGCTGAACTCGTTCCCGTGGTTCCAGCTCGGCAGCTACACCGACTCGAGCGGCGCCGTCTGGCACGGTGACATCGCGCGCTTCCTCCACGGGGACCCGACCGCCGGCGGCTACATGACCGGCTTCTTCCCGATCATGATGTTCGCCCTCCCGGGCGCCGCGCTCGCGTTCATCCACACCTCGAAGCCCCAGAACCGCAAGATCGTCGCGGGCATCATGGGGTCGGCCGCGCTCGTCTCCTTCATCACCGGTGTCACCGAGCCGATCGAGTTCTCGTTCGTCTACGTCGCCTACCCGCTGTACGCGATCCACGCGGTGCTCACCGGCACCTCGCTGGCCCTGGTCAACGCACTCGGCATCAAGTCCGGGTTCGGATTCTCGGCGGGCGGCATCGACTACCTGCTGAACTTCAACATCGCGACCAAGCCCTTGCTGCTGATCCCGATCGGCCTCGCCTACGGCGTCCTCTACTACTTCATCTTCCGCTGGGTCATCACCAAGTGGAAGCTGCGGACGCCCGGCCGCGAGGAGGACGACGCGACCGGCCAGGACTCGGTGCTCTTCGACCAGCCCTCCGAGGACGCCGCACAGAAGTCCGACCCGGCCGTGCGGGCGGCGGTCGAAGCGGTCGTGGAGGAACCGGCCAACCTGCCGAGGGGCGGTTCAGGCGGCGGCACCAGCGCCTGACCGCGGCAGTCGGCACGCAGGCCGACCGCACCCGTGACACGACGGAGCCCCGGACCCACGAGGTCCGGGGCTCCGTCGTCGTTCACGGCACCCGCTCGACGGCGCCCGCGAAGTCGCGCAGGATCGCCGCCGTCCGGGCGGGTTTCTCCACGATCGGCGTGTGCCCGACGCCGGCCAGCATGGTCACCGTCGCGCCCGGCACCACCTCGTAGTCCGTCGCCGACGACGGCGCCCACCGCCGGTCGAGCTCGCCGAAGACCACGAGGAGGGGCTTGCCGAGGCCCGCGAGCCGCGTCGGAAGTGGCACGGCCGCGAGGTAGGCGGTCGCGGCCGCCGCGACCGGCCCCATGCTCGCGGGCTCCATGAGGCGGACGTCGTCGAAGAGCGCGTGGGGAGCCGGGAAGTCGTCGGTCGCGAACGCGGTCCTCGCGGCGGCCCGCAGCTCCTCGTCGGTGGGCGGCCACTGCTGCGGTCGCAGGTCGCCGCCGGGCGGCTCGAGGTAGGCGTCGAGGCTCGGACCGGTGTCGACGAGCGCGACCGCCGCCACCAGGTCGGGGCGCTGCTCCGCGAGCGCGGTCGCGACGATCCCGCCGCTCGAGTGCCCGACCACGGTCACCGGCCCCGTCCCGAGCCGTTCGACGACGGCGGCGACCCGCGCGGCCTGGTCGGGGACCGCGTAGGAGACGTCCGCCGGCTTCGCTGACCTGCCGTGCCCGAGCAGGTCGACGCGCACCACGCGGTGGGCCTCCGCCAGAGCCGGGGCGACAAGGTCCCACGACCGCCCCGACGAGACCGTGCCGTGGATCAGCAGCAGCGCGGGCGCACCGCGGGGACCCTCGTCGGTGACGTGGAGGTCGCCGTCGGGCAGGGCGAGGACCCGTTCGGTGCGGGTCGCGGGGCCGGTGTCGGTGGAGGTCATGACCCCACCGTCGGGCCGGCCCCACCCGGCTGTCTTGGACGAATGTTCCGCGCGGCCCGGTCGTACGATCGGACCATGCCCGCCGCTCGCGCCCGGGCGGACGTGAGCACCTGGGACGTGGCGTCGCCGCGCCGTCCGGGTCGGACGCCCGGGGTCACGATGGCCGGGTTCCGCGTGCGGACCGCAGCGGACCCGGTCCGGATCGTGCCGCACCCGTCGATCATGCTGCTCGTCGAGGTCGGCGGGCGTTCCGTCGTCGACGACGGCGCCGGGCCGCGCCGGTGGGGCAGCCTCGCGGCCGGGTTGGGCTTCGGGTCCGGCGGCGCCGTCGCGGTGCGGCCCGACGACGTCGAGTGCGTCGAGGTCCGGCTCTCCCCCGCCGTCGCACGCCGCGTCCTGGGCGTGGCGCCCGCCGAGCTGGAGAACGCCGTCGTCGGGCTGGACGACCTGTGGGGGCGCGAGGCCGCGCTGCTCGGGGAGCGCCTGAGCGAGCTCTCGACCTGGGAGGAGCGGTTCGCGGCGACCGACGCGTGGCTCGCCTGGCGGTCGGCCGAGGGCCCCGAGCCCGACCCCGAGGTCGCGTGGGCGTGGCGCCGGATCGTCGCGAGCCGCGGTACGGCTCGGGTCGAGGACCTCGCCGCCGAGGTCGGGTGGAGCCGGACGCGGCTGTGGAGGCGGTTCGGGGCCCAGCTCGGCGCGGCGCCGAAGCGCGCGGCGACGCTCGTGCGGTTCGACCACGCCGCGCACGGCATCCTCGCCGGCCTCGACCCCGGCCGAGCCGCGGCGGACGGCGGGTACGCCGACCAGTCGCACCTGCACCGGGAGGTCGTGGGGTTCGCCGGCGTGACGCCCGCGCGGCTCGCCGCCGAGCCCTTCCTCGCCGTCGACGACGTCGCCTGGCCCACCCGCCGACGGTGACACCCCCTTCGCCGAGGGTGACACAAGGAACGCCGAGGGTGACCCTTCGTTCGCCGACGGCGACACAAGGAACGCCGAGGGTGACCCTTCGTTCGCCGACGGCGACGCTCGGAGCGTCGACGGCGACACGAGACGCGCCGACGGTGACACACGATGCCGGGGCACCGCTCGAGAATCCAGGTCAGTACGTCACCGTCGGCGAACGAAACGTCACCGTCGGCGAACAGGGTGTCACCGTCGGCGAACAGGGTGTCACCGTCGGCGAACGGGACGTCACCGTCGGCGAACGGGACGTCACCGTCGGCGAACGGGGTCTCACCCTCGGCAAACGGGGTGTCACCGTCGGCGGTCAGGTGCCGCGGTAGCGGTCCACCCCGCCCAGGTCGGCGAACCCTTGCAGCAACGAGAGGCGCCGCACCGCAGGACCCTGCCGCGTGAGCGACAGGACCGGTCGGGCGTGCTCGACGGTCTCCACGTCGGGACCGGGTCCGTCGGTGAGCAGCAGCAGCGCGGAGCTGTCCACGTGCAGCTGGCCGAGGACGGCTTCCTCGACGTCCTCCCCGATCCCGGCCGCGATGAAGGCGTCCGACAGCGAGCGCGCACCGGGGACGTCGAAGCCGCGTCCCATCATCGCCGCGAGAGCCCGGGCGAACCGACGTGGCCCGGACCGTGCGTCGTCGTCACGCCGCCCGACCCGGTCCTGGGCGTACTGCCAGCCGGGCGCGGGGACGTCGACGTGCCAGACGATGCTCACGTGCTCGCGGAGCGCCACGCCGGTGGCCGACAGGTTCTTGGTCACCGTGTCGAGCGCGAGCTCGGCGCCGCGCGCGTCGAGGAAGCACCACACGGTGAGCGTCCGCTCGGAGCGAGCCACGATGCTGGTCCCGGCTGCGGTCTCGGGCGGACGGTCAGGCGATGACGGGCTGGGACAGGAACGCCTCGAGCGCGTCGAGGGCCGCCGTGTCGTCGTCGCCGTCGCCGGGCGTGGTGAGCACGACCTCCGTGCCGGCCCCGGCGCCGAGCGTCATGACGGAGAGGATCGAGTCGGCCTCGAGGCCCTCGGTCTCCGACGACTTCCGGATGGTCACGGGCACGGGCTGGGCCGCGGCCGCCTGCACGAACAGCGCGGCGGGACGGGCGTGCAGGCCCTCCTCGATCGCGACGACGACGGTGCGCTCCATGGGTGTTCCTCCTGCGATTCGGCCCCGCTGCGGTGCGAGGCACGGACGAGTGGCCCCAGACTAGTGGTCTGGACCAGTTGGCGCCAGGAGCGCGAAGCCGCCCATCGCCGCCGCCGCCCTCGGCCGCGCCCCTTGCCGGCCACCGAGATACCGAGATCCGGCTGAGATACCGAGGCTGCATCGGTATCTCAGCCGAATCTCGGTATCTCGCGGGACGAGGGCTGAGGGCTCAGGCCTCGGGGTGCCGCGCGTCGTACGCCAGGAACCGCGGGCTCCACCGCACCAGCAGCCCGACCGCGATCGCGCACGCGATCGACCCCACGACGACGGCCCACGCCTCCCCGAGCCAGCTCGCGTTCGCGCCTACGACGACGTCCCCGAGCCGCGGCCCGCCCGCGACCACGACGATGAACACGCCCTGGAGGCGGCCGCGCATGTCGTCGGGGGTCGCCGTCTGGAGGATGGTCTGGCGGAAGATCGCGCTCACGCCGTCCGACGCACCGGCGAGCGCCAGCGCGACCCCGGCCAGGACGAGCGCCCAGACGAGCACGTGGTCGGGGCGGTCGCGGCCCGTGACCACGAGCACCACGCCGAAGAGGAGCGTCGAGGCGGAGAACGCCCACACCGCCAGCACGACGGCGCGGCCCTGCTTGTGCACGTGCGCGAACCCGCCCGACAGCAGGCTCGCGAGCACCGAGCCGATCGCGAACGCGGCGTTGAGCCAGCCGGTCGTCGTCGAGCCGCCGCCCAGGTACCAGACACCCACCGCGGGCCAGACGACGCGCGGCATCGCGAGGATCATCGCGGCGAGGTCGAGGAGGAACGTCATGCGGACGTTGGGCCGGGTGCCGAGGTAGCGCAGCCCCTCGAGCACCGACCCGAGGCCGACCATCGTCCGCCGGGGCGGCACGACGACCGGGGCGTCGGCCTCGCTCGCGGCGCCGCCGGCGCCGTCGTGCAGCTCGCGCTCGACCTCGGGCCGCGGGGCGTCCGCGGTGCTCTCGAGCGGCGGGAGCGCAGGCAGGCGCCACAGCGCCCAGAGCGCGAACGTGAACAGCACGAAGTCGATGAGGTACGCGCTCGCGAACCCGCTCGCGGCGACGAGGAACGCCCCGGCGAGCGGACCCACCGTGAGCGCGATCGACATCGACAACGTCTGCAGGGCGTTCGCCGGCGCCAGCAGCCGGGCGGGCACGAGGCGCGGGATGATCGCCGTGCGCGCGGGATTGTTGATCGCGAACGCGGCGGACTGGATCGCGATGAGGACGTACAGCACCCAGACGTTGTCGAGGTGGAGCGCGGCCTGCAGCAGGATGAGCGCGGTGATGACCCACAGGGCCGCGGACGCGAGCAGCGCGACCTTGCGCCGGTCGAACGCGTCGACGAGCGCCCCGCCGTACAGGCCGAGGAGCACGAGCGGGACGAGGGCGAACATGCCCAGCACGCCGACCGCGAACGTCGAGCCCGTGATCGCGTAGACCTGGAGGCCGACGGCGACGACGGTGAGCTGGCTCCCGAGGTTCGAGACCCCGAGACCGAGCCAGAGCCGCCGGTACGCCGGGCTGACGCGCAGGGGCGTCAGGTCGGCGAGGAGGCGGGGCACTCGTCGGAGTCTACGGCGCGCGGCTCACCCGCCTCGAAACGTTCCGAGATGTGACCGCCGGCCAAGCCCCGTTGCTCACCTTCGGGGGCGTCAGCCGACCACGCCGCCGAACGCGAGCCCCAGCACGTACGTCACGGCGGCGGCGCCGAACCCGATGGCGAGCTGCCGGAGCCCACGGGTCACGGGCGACGTCCCGGACAGCAGCCCGACGACGGCCCCGGTCCCGAGCAGCGCGATCCCGACGAGCGCCGCGGCGACCACGACGGCCGCGAGCCCGGTGAGCCCGAAGAGGTACGGCAGGACGGGGATGATCGCGCCGGACGCGAAGAAGCAGAAGCTCGACCACGCGGCACCCCACGCGGTGCCGTGCGTCTCGAACTCGTCCTCGGCCTCGACGACCTCGACGTTCGACGGCGCCAGCACGGTCGCAGCGGTGAGCGTCCGCAGGACGTCGTCGGCATGGGTCTGCGCTTCCGCGGCCGTCATGCCGCGCGCCCGGTAGACGAGCGCGAGCTCGTTGGCGTCGACGTCGAGGTGGGGCAGCGCGTGCGTGGCCTCGGGGCTGGGGTTGGACGCCTCGAGGAGCTCGCGCTGCGAGCGCACGGACACGAACTCGCCGGCCCCCATGGACAGCGCCCCGGCGAGCAGCCCCGACAGGCCCGTGAGCAGGACGACGTTCGCCGCGACCCCGCTCGCCCCGACGCCGAGCACGAGCGCGAGGTTGGACACGAGCCCGTCGTTGGCCCCGAACACCGCGGCGCGGAACGACCCGGACAGCCGCATCCGGCCCCGGGCCGCGAGCGCCTTCACGACCTCGGCGTGGATCTGCTCGTCGGCGGCCATGCGCGGGGTCGCGTCGGCGTCCTCGGCGTACTCTGACCGGGTCTCGGCGCGCTGTGCGAGCGCGAGCACGAACACCCCGCCGAGCCGCCGCGCGAGCACGCCGAGGAACCGGGTGCGCCAGTCCCCGCGGACGGGTGCGCCGACCTGGTCGCCGAGCAGGTCGAGCCAGTGCTGCTCGTGCCGCCCCTCGGCGTCGGCGAGGGCGAGGAGGATGGCTCGCTCCTCGCCGAGGCGACGGCTCGCGAGGTCGCGGTAGACGGCGGCCTCCGCGCGCTCGTCGGCGAGGTAGCGGCGCCAGCGACGGAGGGTGCGCGCGTCGGGCGGGGCGGTCGGCCCGTGGCCCGACGTGGTGGCGGAAGTCATCCCTCCAGTCTGACGAACGCTACGCCGCGCGGCTTTCGGGCCTGCGAAGACACGAGTGGGGGAATGGCGGCCGCGCGGTCACGGTTGCCCCAGGCATGACCGAAACTCTCCCCGCGTCGCAGGCGGCGCCCGTGAAGATCGACGTCTGGTCGGACGTCGCGTGCCCCTGGTGCTACGTCGGCAAGCGCCGGCTCGAGACCGCGCTGGCCCAGCCGGGCGCCCCGGCGGTGGAGATCGAGTACCACTCGTTCGAGCTGTCGCCCGACACGCCCGTCGACTTCGAGGGCTCGGAGATCGACTTCCTCGCGCACCACAAGGGCATGGCGCCGGCGCAGGTCGAGCAGATGCTCGGCCAGATGACGCAGCTCGCCGCCGCCGAGGGCCTCGAGTACCACTTCGACACGCTGCAGCACACCAAGACGCTGCTCGCCCACGAGCTGCTGCACCACGCCAAGGCGCACGGCGTCCAGTACGACATGAAGGAGCGCCTGCTCCACGCGTACTTCACGGAGTCGAAGCACGTGGGGCACGTCGATGACCTGGTCGAGCTCGCGGCCGAGGTCGGCCTCGACCCCGACGAGACCCGCGCCGCCCTCACGGACCACCGCTACGCCGACGACGTCGCCGCGGACATCGCCCAGGCCCACGCCCTGGGGATCAACGGCGTGCCGTTCTTCGTCCTCGACGGCAAGTACGGGGTGTCGGGCGCGCAGTCTCCCGAGACGTTCTCGGCCGTCCTGGAGCGCGTCGTCGCGGAGCGCGACGCCGAGCCCGAGCCGGAGTCGGCACATGCCTGAGCAGCCCGTCTCCCCCGGCGCTCCCGCGCCCGACGACGTCCCCTCCCCGGGCGCGGCCGTCGCCACCGCGGCGTTCCCGGGTCGGGTCCAGGTGGCGGGCCCGGCCGCGGGCGACACCCCGTTCCTCGTCGTGGCGGGCGTCGACGGAACGGACGGAGCCGACGCCGGCGTCTGCATCGACGGCGTCTGCGCGCTCCCACCCCTGCCGGCCCCCACGAAGGAGTAAGGCCGCCCGCATACCTCGCGAAGTAGACCGGCTGCCCGCATACCTCGCGAAGTAGACCGGCCGCCCGCATACCTCGCGAGGATCAGAGGCCGCGCACGGATCTGCACCGATCCGTGCGCGGCCTTGGTCGTCGCCTCCGCCCGGGCCGCCGTCCCCTTGCGTTCCCGCCCGGAGCCTTGCAAACTCGCAGCAGCCATTGTGTTTAGGGGTTGAACACAATGGAACACGGCGCGGGCACCAGGTCCGCGGACGCACCGTCTCTGCCGGTGCCGGGCACCGACGCCCGGCACCCCTCACGAAGGAGTGACCGTGAGACGAACCGACCACCGGCGACCTCGGGCCCTCGCGCTCGTCGCCGGGCTGGCGGTCGCCGCGACCGGGGCCGTCGCGCCCCTCGCCGCAGCCGCCGACGACGCCCCGTCCGACCTCGCCCGCCTGGGCACGGTCACGGCGTCGGCCTTCCAGGACGACGGGGACGGCACGTTCCCCGCCTCGAATGCGATCGACGGCGACGACTCGACCCGCTGGGCCAGCGGCAACGGTCCCGACGACGCGACCGCGACCTACACCGCGACCCTCACCTCCGACCTCGGCGCCCCCGCCACGGTCGACGGGATCACGCTGAAGTGGGAGGCGTCGTACGCGGTCGCCTACGACGTCGAGACGGCCCTCGGCAACCCCGACGACCCGGGCTCGTGGAGCACCGCCTACAGCACGACCACGGGCGACGGCGGCACGGACGCGATCACGTTCGACGCGCCTGCCCACGCCCGCTACGTGCGGATCGACATGAAGCAGCGCGCGGCGTCGACATGGGAGGCGCCCAAGCTCCACTACTACGGCTACTCGGTCTACACGCTGTCCGTCGCGGGCGCGTTCGACACTCCCCAGGTCTCGGTGGGCGCCCGGACGCTCAGCGTCGGGGCCGGCAAGGACGTCACGGTCCCCGTGACGCTGAGCAACCCGGCGAGCACCGACCAGACGGTCCACGTCGCCACGAAGGACGGCACCGCGAAGGCGGGCTCCGACTACGAGGCCGTCGACCAGGACCTCACCTTCCCGGCCGGCGAGACCCAGCGGTCCGTCGTCGTGCACACGACGAGCGCGGGCGCGCTCGCGGGGAACCGGACGTTCACGGTCGCGCTGTCGAACCCGTCGGACGGGCTCGCCCTCGCCGACGCCGCGTCCACGACCGTGACCCTCACCCCGACGGGCACCCTGCCCGACGCCGGCTCGTCCACGCTGCTCGAGGGCTTCGAGCAGGGCGTGCCGTCGACGTACGCGGTCTGGGGGTCCGACGCGGGCGCGACCCCGAAGCTCGCGACCGTCGCGGACGCGTCCGTCCCGGGCGCCGCGGACGGCAACCACGCTCTGACCGCGACGGTGGCCGCCGCGGGCACCTACGGGGGCTTCACCTTCGAGCACCGGATCGACAACGCGTCCGAGACCTTCGACTGGTCGGCGTACGACGGGTTCTCGTTCTGGTTCCTGGGTCAGGGCAGCGGCAAGACGTTCTCGTTCGAGCTGCACAACCGCGACGCGAACGACAAGGAGCTCGGCTTCGCCACCAACGTCACGGACGACTCGACGGGCTGGCGCAAGGTGAGCGTCCTGTTCAAGGACCTCAAGCCCAAGAGCGGTGTCACTGCCAAGGCGTTCGCCCCCGCGACGTCGACGGGCTTCGCCGTCACGCTCACGGGCCTCGGCGCGGGCACCTTCACGTTCGACGGCTTCGTGCTCGACCAGCGCGCCGTCCTGCTCGACGACTTCGAGCACGGCGCCAGCGGCGACGCGACCGCCAAGACGGGCTACTTCGCGTGGGGCTCGTCGTCCGCGCAGGTCACGCTCGCCGCCACGGGCCTGGCCCGCGGCGACGTCGCCGACAACCACGTGCTGGGCGGCCAGTACCTCGTGCCCGACGGTGGCTACGGCGGCTTCAGCGACAACCTCGCCGCCGCGCAGGACTGGTCGTCGTTCCGGGGCATCCGGTTCTGGTGGTACGCCTCGCAGGCCAACAACCCCGCATCGCCGACGGCGGGCGCGACCATCCAGGTCGAGCTCAAGGACGGCGGCCCTGACGCCGAGCACGCCGAGAGCTGGGTCGCCACGTTCAAGGACAACTGGAGCGCCGACGGGTCACGGTGGAAGCTGGTCTCGCTGCCGTTCTCGTCGTTCCAGCTCGGGGCGAACCAGCCCGGCAGCGACGAGACGCGGAACGGCACGCTCGACCTGACGTCGTCGTGGGGCTACTCGTTCACGTTCCCGGCGGGGACGCCGGCCGCGACCCCGTACTCGATCGACGACGTCGAGCTGTACGGGACGCCGGCGGTCCAGGCCGCGACCGCGATCACGACCGACCAGGACGCCTACCTCGTCGACGCCGGCGGCACCGCGCACGTCAAGATCGGCCTGACGACGGCCGACGGGAAGCCGCTCGCCAAGGCGACCACCGTCGACTGGTCGACCGGCGGCGGCACCGCGAAGGACGGCACGGACTTCACCGCGGCCTCGGGCACGCTCACGTTCGACGCCGGCACCGAGTCCGGGACCACGCAGACCGTGGACGTCGCGACGACCGCGGGCACGCCCGCGGGCGAGGCGCTGACCATCCCGGTCACGCTCAAGTCCGCGGGGGCGACCGCGCCGGCGGAGGCGCCCCGCGTCGTCGTCAACGCCCACGGGCTGCCCTACCTGGACGCCACGCTGCCGACCGCGCAGCGCGTCGACGACCTGCTGGGCCGCATGACCCTGCAGGAGAAGGTCGGGCAGATGGCGCAGGCCGAGCGCCTGGGCCTGTCCACGCCGCAGCAGATCACGACGCTCGGGCTCGGCTCGGTGCTCTCCGGCGGCGGCTCGACGCCGGCGGCCAACACCCCGCAGGCCTGGGCCGACATGATCGACGGCTACCAGCGCGAGGCCCTCGCGACCCCGCTGCAGGTGCCGCTCCTCTACGGCGCCGACGCGGTGCACGGGCACTCCAACGTCAAGGACGCGACGATCTACCCGCACAACATCGGCCTCGGTGCGACGCGCAACCCCGCGCTCGTCGAGAAGGTCGGCGAGGAGACGGCGTCCGAGACCCGGACGACGGGCGTGAACTGGGCGTTCGCCCCCTGCCTGTGCGTCGCGCGCGACGAGCGGTGGGGCCGGACGTACGAGTCGTTCGGCGAGGACCCGGCGCTCGTGTCGTCGTTCTCCAAGGCGTCGATCGAGGGTCTCCAGGGCTCGGACCCCGCCGACAAGTCCGGTGCCGACGAGGTGCTCGCGTCCGCGAAGCACTGGGCCGGCGACGGCGGCACGACCTACGACGACGCGGTCGCCGGCACGGGCGGCTACCCGATCGACCAGGGCATCACGAACGTCCCCTCGCAGGACGTCTTCGAGAAGCTCTACGCGACCCCGTACGTGCCCGCGATCCAGGCGGGCGTCGGGTCGATCATGCCGTCGTACTCGGCGCTGTCGGTCGACGGCTCGACGCCGGTCCGCATGACCGAGGAGCCGCTCAACCAGTCGCTGCTCAAGGACCGGATGGGCTTCGACGGCTTCCTCATCAGCGACTACCAGGCGATCGACAAGCTGTCCGGCGGCACCTACGCGCAGAAGGCCGTGCGCGCGGTCACGACCGGCAGCATGGACATGGCGATGGCGCCGTACAACTTCGGCGACTTCATCACCGCGATCGTCGACGGCGTGAACGCCGGGCAGGTCCCGCAGGCTCGCGTCGACGACGCCGTCCGCCGGATCCTCACCCAGAAGTTCGAGCTCGGGCTCTTCGAGCACCCGTTCACGGACGACAGCCAGCGCGACCAGTTCGGCGGGACCGCCCACCGGGCCACGGCCGCGCAGGCCGCGGCCGAGTCGCAGGTCCTCCTCAAGAACACGGGCGGCGCGCTGCCCCTGAAGAAGACCGGGAAGCTCTACGTCGCGGGTTCCAACGCCGACGACCTGGGCAACCAGACCGGCGGCTGGACGATCACCTGGCAGGGCCAGTCCGGCACGCACACGGCGGGCACCACGATCCTCGACGGGATCGAGGCCGCGGCGCCGGACCTGTCGGTGACCTACTCGAAGACGGCCTCGGCCGACCCGAGCGGGTACGACGCGGGCCTCGTCGTCGTCGGCGAGACCCCGTACGCGGAGGGGCAGGGCGACGTCGGCAACAACGGCCACACCCTCGACCTCACCGCGGCCGACAAGAAGGCCGTGGACACGGTGTGCGCGGCGATCCCGACGTGCGTCGTGCTCGTGGTCTCGGGCCGCCCGATGATGCTGGGCGACGTGCAGGACGAGGCCGACGGCATCGTCGCCGGCTTCCTGCCCGGCTCCGAGGGCGAGGGCGTCGCGAGCGTCCTGCTCGGGGACACGCCCTTCACCGGTCGCCTCCCGCTGAGCTGGCCGAAGTCGGTCGACCAGCTCCCGCTCAACGTCGGCGACGCGTCGTACGACCCTGCGTGGGCGTACGGCTGGGGCCTGCGGACGGACGCCCCGCGCGCCCGGCTGACGGCGCTCGTCGGGTCGCTCTCCGGGGCGCCGAAGCAGGCCGTGCAGGCGCTGCTCGACGCGAAGGTCTGGAAGGCCGACGGGACCCTGAGCGACTCGGACGCCGGGCTCCGGCTCGTCGCGGCCGCCGCGAAGACCCTCACCCAGGCCACGAAGGCGCAGGTCGACGCCTACGGCATCGACGAGGCCCAGCAGCACCCGATCGACGCCGGGGTGCTGGCCCAGGCCGACACCGTCGTGTCGCTCGCGCGGGACCTCGCCCAGCAGGCCGTCGTCGGGCAGGGCACGGCGGCCACGGTGACCGCGACCGCCGACGCCGAGCACCTCCAGGAGGCCGGGGACGCGTACGACGCCGTGGTCGCGCTCGCGAAGGTCGCGGGCGTCGACGTGACGACGCCGCCGCTCAAGGCCGCCCCGAGGGCGTTGCTCCCGCCGCTCGTCGTCGGGCTGCCGATCGTCAAGCTGCCGCTGGTCGCGACGCCGGGGCTGTGGTCGGTCGCCGGGGTGAAGCTCACCTACCAGTGGAACGCGGACGGCACGCCGATCCCCGGCGCGACGAAGGCGATCTACACGCCCGTCGCGGGTGACGTCGGCAAGCGGCTCACCGTGACCGTGACGGCGAGCAAGGCCGGCTACCAGGACGGGACGGCGACCTCGCCGGCGACCGGGAAGGTGATCAAGCTGGGTCGCTGACGGGCGGTTCGACCGCCCCCACGACGACGCTGCCCGCCGTCCGGACCTCCGGACGGCGGGCAGCGGCGTCCGCGGGCTACGCGAGGGCCGCGCGGTGCAGGTCCTGGAGGACCATGATCTCGGCGCCGTGGTGGATGAGCTCGCGGTTCATGTGGAGCACGAGATGCCCGAAGGGTGCCGCCTGGTCGACCTCGGTGGCCTGGCTGAGGCCGACGGTGAACACGGCGTCGTCGTCGAGCGCGTCGACGGCCGCACGCCAGCGGGTCACCTGGTCGACGAGACCCGCGACGGCGGGTCCGACCTCGCCCGACAGCTCGACCGAGTCGCGGCGACGGCGGTGCTCCCCGAACGTCCACTCCCACCGCTCGAAGTACGCCTCGGTGAGGTGCGCGACGAGCCAGCCGATCGTCCGGGGCTGCGCCGAGTCGTCGCCCTCCGGCCACTCGGAGACCCACTCCCCGGCGCCGACGACCCGCGGCGACCGCTGCTCGCCCCGCCGCACCACGCGCAGCGCGTCCGGCCCGGGCTCCCAGTCCAGGTCCTCCTGGGTCAGCGTCGCGAGGCGCTCCGCGAGCACGAGCCACGAGAACCCGAGCTGCCCGCGGGCCATCGCGAGCGCGGTCGGGACCGAGAGGAGCGACCAGTCGAACTCGGGGGTGGGGAAGGAAGCGGGCGACTCTGCCATGGCGCCACCCTGGCACGGTCCCCCGACGGCCGCCCGCCCGGACCCCGCGCACGACGAAGGTGGCCTCCTACCGTCGGACGCACCCGACGGTAGGAGGCCACCCGCTCACCGGGGCGGCGGACCGCCCCGTGGGACTACTGCGGGACGACCCGCCAGTAGTCGAGGTTGAACCCGCCGGTGTTGCAGAACACGGTGAGCGTCTGCTTCCCGGCGGCCAAGGTCGCCGTCGTGGTGACGGTCCTGAACGTCGACCAGCCGCCGGTCGCGGGGACGTCGACGGTGGTGAGGCTTGCGCCCGACCCGTCACGGAGCGAGACGGCTCCGGGCGCCGCCGCGCCCGTGCCGTTCGCGACCTGCCACTCGACCTGGTACGTCCCGGCCGCCGGGACGTCCACGAGGTAGGTGAGCCAGTTCCCGGCGGCCGTGTACCCGACGTCCTGGCCCCCGCTCGTCCCCGGGGTCGACTCGACGAACGACCCCGAGAACCCGCTCTGGCCGACGAACGCCTCGGCCTCGACGCGGTCGCCCACGGGCGTCGGGACGGGGTTCACCGTGAGGTCGACGGTGGTCGTGGTGTTCTTCGCGCCGTCCGTGACGACGAACGTCAGGGTGGACGTCCCGGCCCGGGTCGGGGCGATCCGGACGACGCCGGTCCGCGCGTCCACCGTCACGCCCGCGGGCAGGTCGAGGCCGTAGTAGGCGAGCGCGTCGCCGTCTGCGTCCTTGCCCTGGAGCCGCAGTGTCGTCTCCGAGCCGGCGTCGACGCTCACGGGAGCGACGGCGCCCAGCGTCGGGGCGCGGTCGCCCTTCGCCGACGGCACGACCGACGTCCAGCGGAACGTCGAGAACGAGCTCGCCGGCAGGGTCGCGGTGAACGACTCGCCCCCGAGCACGACCTTCGTCTCCGTCGGGGTCGCGTTGGAGTTCTGGAGGACCGCGACGAACTCCTTCGCGTTCTTGCCGGGGGTGTCCTCGCGGTACACGACGCTCTTCACGCCGCCGTCGGCCCCCGACGACTGCACGCGCACGTCGGACTGGTCGAGGTAGCGCGCGAACTGTCCGACGCCGCCGAGCGTGGCGTTGTACGTCGAGGTGCCGGTGTCGGTGTGCGCGGTGACGAGCCGGTCCTTCCACAGCGAGGTCTTCGCGACCTGGTCCCAGTCCACGTGGTTGTTGCGCTGGTCGGTCCAGTGCAGCGTGCCGCCGTTCTGGTCCGTGATCTGGGTCCACGCGTTGTAGCTGCCCGCGTCGAGGCGCATGTAGTCGAGGATCGTGCCGCCGTCGATGCCGCCCGACTCCGTCATGTAGACGGGCTTGCCGGTCTGCTCGGCGGTGTCCTTCATGACGCCGGGGTCGCCCCAGTAGGGGTGGAACGCGACGCCGTCCGCGGCCTTCTCGACGTCCTTGCCCTTGATGGTGCCGTCGGGCGAGTCCTCGAAGATCCGGTAGTAGTTCTTGGTCGTGGCGTCGTTCGGGTTCTTCCAGTCCCAGAAGTTGAAGTCGTGCACCCAGAGCTTCGTGCCGAGGTGCGCCTTCGCGAACTGCTTCTTGACGGCCAGGATGAGCTTCTGCTGCTGGAGCACGGACAGGTCCATCGCCGGGTAGACGACGTCCATCCCGGGCTCGTTGAGGAGCGTGATCGCCTGGACCGGGATGCCGTGCGCGGCGTACGCCTGGAGGAACTTCACGTAGTAGCGCGCGAAGACGTCGATCGCGTCGTCGCGGAGCTTGCCCACCTGGTAGTACGTCGTCGTGCTGCCCGGGAGGAGCGCGACCTCGCCGGCGAACTGGCCGTTCGTCTTCATCCAGTTCGGCGCGCTCCACGCGGACGCGAAGAACGTGGCCCGGGGGTTGTACTTCTGGATCAGCTTGATCGTGTCGATGATGTGGTACGTCACGTCGTGCTGGATCGAGAAGTGCGTGAGGTCCCAGTCCTCCTGGCCCGCCGGCATCTCGTCGTACGAGGTGAACGGCATGTGCTCGATCGTGTCGGGCGTGCCGATGGTGAGGCGGAACTGGTCGAGCCCCGCGCCCTGGGTGGGCGAGACGAGCTTCTTGATCGTCGCCTCCCGCTCGGCCTTCGGCAGCTTCCAGAGGTTCGACACGCTCGTCTCGTCGAGCGAGATGCCGATGCCGCTGTAGCGCTGCGCGGTGACCGCGGGGTCGACGACGACGGTCGCGGCCGCGGGCGCACCGCGGTCGGTGGTGAAGCGGCTCGCGTCGAGCGGCACCCACTGCGTGCTGCCCGACGTGTCCGACCAGGTGGCCTCGACGGGGGTCCCCTTCGAGCCCCCGCCGTGCCCGTGGCCGTGGTTGCCGGACGCGCCGGCCGTGGTGCTGATCCCCGCCGCCAGGGCGAGGGCGAGGCCGGCGGTGCCGGCCACGAGCGTCGCTGCTCGCTGTCGCATGGTGCTCCTTGTCGCATGCCGTGTGCACGTCGTCGGGACGGTGCGTTCGAGATCTCGCCACCTCCGCCCGGCCGTCGTCGGCCGAGCACTGAAACAGTGAAACGAGGTCCCTCAGTGCGAGCGACAGACAAGCACGGGCGGTGCACAGGTTCAATGATCAGCGGGCTACGATCGCCCGGACCGGCGGAATCGAGGGGATGAAACACCGTGAAACAGGAGAGCCTCCGACGGGCGTCGGTGCGCGAGCTCGCGGCCGCCGCGGGTGTCTCTCCGGCGACGGTGTCACGCGTGCTCAACGACAGCACCCTCGTGGCTCCGGCCACGCGCGACCGCGTCCTCGCGGCGGCCCGCGCCCTCGACGTCGCGCCGCCGCTCCCTCGCGCCGACGCGCGCCCGAGCCGGCCGGCCGTGTTCGTCCGCTGCCCCTACGTCCTCACCGACTACTTCGGCTTCCTCGTCTCCGCCGTCGCCGACACGCTCGAGCGCCACGGCCGACCGCTCCTGCTCTCCGCGGGGAACGGGGCGCAGCACGAGGACCCGCTCGCGACGCTCGCGTCCCGCCGCGACGTCGCGGGCGCGATCCTCGTCCTGCCCCGCGAGCCCGCTGCCGAGCTGGCGGCGCTCGGCCGGGCCGGGTTCCCGTTCGTCGTGCTCGACCCGCGGACCCGCCCGCCGGAGGACGTCGTCGCGGTCTCTGCCAACCAGTTCGCGGCGGCACGGCAGCTCACCGAGCACCTGCTCGAGCTGGGGCACCGGCGGATCGGCGTCGTCGGCGGCCCGCCGCACTGGCTCGCGTCGGTCGACCGGCTCGCCGGCATCCGCGCGGCCCTCGCGGGCGTCGGGGTCCTGCTCGACCCCCAGCGCGTGCGGCCGGTCGACGACCCGCGGTTCGAGGACGGCGGTGCCGCCGCGGCCGACCTGCTCGACCTCGCCGACCGTCCGACGGCGCTCGTCTGCTTCAACGACAAGGTCGCCGTGGGCGCGCTCCGTGCCGCCGCGGACCGCGGCCTGCGGGTGCCGGAGGACCTGTCCGTCACGGGCTTCGACGACCTCGAGGTCGGGCACGTCTCGAGCCCGACGCTCACGACCGTCCGGCAGCCGCTCGCCGAGATGGGCCGCATGAGCGTGTCGCTGCTCGCGCGCAGGCTGGCGGGGCACGAGCTCGACGCGGTGCACGTCGAGCTCGCGACGCAGCTCGTCGTGCGGGGATCGACGGGGACCGCGCCCCGTCCCCGCTGACCGCCGGAAGCGCGACCGGGGCCCTGCGCTGCCGGCCGGACGTGGGAGCGCACCCATCGCCCCATTTCGCCGCTTCCCCTTGCCCGTGGGCGCCGCGGTTCGTAAGGTCGCCCCAGGGGAACGAAAGAAGCCGTTCGCGTCTCGCACACCGACGTACCGATTAACGCAAACGGCTTGCAACACCCGAGCGCAAGCAAGCGGAGCGGCTTCAGGCGCGGACCGTCGACGACGACGTCACCCGCGCGCAGCCCCAGCACCCACGGGGCGCATCGCGTGCTCGGTCAGTCCGACCAGGGACCACGAGGAGATCGACGACGATCATGAGACGAACACTGACCACGACCTTGGCGGCGACCGCGAGCGCGGCGCTGCTCCTCCCGGCAGGCCTGGTGCTCGGCGGCAGCGCGAGCGCCGCAGGCACCGACCTCGCCCAGGGCAAGAGCGCGACCGCCTCGAGCGTGTCGCAGACCTACCAGGCGACCAACATCACGGACGGCAACCAGAGCACCTACTGGGAGTCGAGCAACAACGCCCTGCCGCAGTGGGTCCAGGTGGACCTCGGCAGCACGCAGCACGTGACGGACCTCGTGCTGCAGCTCCCGAACAGCGCGTCCTGGGCCACCCGCACCGAGACCGTCCAGATCCAGACGAGCACCGACGGCTCGAGCTTCTCGTCGCTCGTCGCCGCGACGGGCTACACGTTCGACCCGGCGTCGGGGAACTCCGTCGCCGTCGACACGCCCGACGCCGACACCCGCTACGTGCGCCTCGTGTTCAGCGCGAACACGGGGTGGCCGGCGGGCCAGCTGTCCGGGCTCGTCGTGCACGGCTCGTCGTCGGGCGGCGGTACCGGGACCGCGGGGAGCGGCGACGGCGGGACCGAGGGCACGGTGCTCTCGCAGGGCAAGACCGCCACGACGAGCTCGAGCAGCGCGCCGTACGTGGCGTCGAACCTCACGGACGGCAGCAAGTCGTCGTACTGGGAGGGCACGGGCGGCCAGTTCCCGCAGTGGGCGCAGGTCGATCTCGGGCAGAGCCGCACCGTCCAGCGGGTCGCGGTCCAGCTCCCCGACGGCTGGGGCGCGCGCACCGAGACCCTCGCGATCTCGACGAGCGACGACGGCTCGTCGTTCACGTCGGCCAAGGCGGCCGCGACGTACGCGTTCGACCCGGCGTCGGGCAACACGGTGAACCTCGACGTGCCTGACAGGGCCGCGCGCTACGTGCGCGTCACGGTCAGCGCGAACAGCGGGTGGAACGCCGCGCAGCTCTCGGAGCTCCAGGTCTACGGCGACGCGGCGGGTGGCGGTCAGCCGACCGACCCCGGCACGCCGACCGACCCCGGCACCCCGCCGACCGGCAGCAACGTCGCGCTCGGCAAGGCGATCACGGCGTCGTCGGTGAACTGGACCTACGCCGCGACCAACGCGAACGACGGCGACGTCACCACCTACTGGGAGGGTGCCGCGGGCGCCTACCCGAGCACGCTCGCGGTGAGCCTCGGCTCGGACACGACCGTCTCCGGCGTCGTCCTCAAGCTCAACCCGGCCTCGGCCTGGGGCGCGCGCACGCAGACCCTGAGCGTCGAGGGCCGCGCGGCCGGCTCGTCGAGCTGGACGACGCTCAAGGCGTCCGCGACGTACTCGTTCAACCCGTCCAGCGGCAACACGGTCACGATCCCGGTCACGGGTACGGCGTCCGACGTCCGGCTGACGTTCACCGCGAACAGCGGGTCGAGCAACGGCCAGGTCGCCGAGCTCGAGGTCTACGGCACCCCGGCACCGAACCCGAACCTGCGGGTCACGGGCGTCACGTCGTCGCCCACGAACCCGGTCGAGACGGACCAGGTCACGCTCAGCGCCGTCGTGAAGAACACGGGGAACCGTGACGCTGCCGCGAGCAGCGTGTCGTTCCAGCTGAACGGCGCGACCGTCGCCACCAAGCCGGTCGCGGCGATCGCCGCGGGCGGCCAGGCCACGGTCACGGCGAACGTGGGCGTGCTGAACGCCGACTCGTACCGGATCGGCGCGACCGCGGACTCCGCGGGGGTCGTCGTCGAGCAGGACGAGACCGACAACGCCTCCACCTCTCCGACCGCCCTCGTGGTCAGCGCCGTCCCGAGCTCCGACCTCGTGCCCACGGTCTCGTGGGCGCCGTCGACGCCGGCCGCGGGCGACACCGTGCAGTTCACCGCGGTCGTCGCGAACCAGGGCAACGTCGCGGCGGCCTCCGGCTCGCACGCGGTGACCGCGACGCTCAAGGACGCGAACGGCGCGACGGTCAAGACGCTCACCGGCTCGGTGAGCGGGGCGATCGCCGCGAACGGGAACGCCCAGGTCGCGCTCGGCTCGTGGACGGCCGCGAACGGCAAGTACACCGTCACCGTGACCGTGGCCGACGACGCCAACGAGATCGCCGCGAAGAAGGCCAACAACACGCAGTCGCAGTCGTTCTTCGTGGGTCGCGGCGCCAACATGCCGTACGACACCTACGAGGCCGAGGACGGCCGGACGGGCGGCGGCGCCGTCGTGCTCGGCCCGAACCGGACCGTGGGCGACCTCGCGGGCGAGGCGTCGGGCCGCAAGGCCGTGGCGCTGAACCAGACCGGCTCGTACGTCGAGTGGACCACCAAGGCGTCGACCAACACCCTGGTCGCACGGTTCTCCATCCCCGACGGGACGACGTCGTCGGTGAACGTGTACGTCGACGGCGCCTTCCTCAAGGCGCTGCCGCTCACCTCGGCGTACGCGTGGCTCTACGGCGACGAGACGAACCCGCAGAACACGCCCGGCTCCGGGGCGCCGCGTCACGTCTACGACGAGGCGAACGTCCTGCTCGGCAAGACCGTCCCCGCGGGCTCGACGATCCGGCTCCAGAAGGACGCCGCCAGCTCGGGGAACATCGCGGTCGACTTCGTCGACCTCGAGCAGGCCACGCAGCAGGCGAACCCGGACGCGTCGGCGTACGTCCAGCCGACCGGTTTCACGCAGCAGGCGGTCCAGGACGCGCTCGACAAGGCCCGTCAGGACACGACGGGCAAGGTCAAGGGGGTGTACCTGCCCGCCGGCGACTACACGGTGTCGAACAAGTTCCAGGTCTACGGGAAGGCGCTCGACATCGTGGGCGCCGGGGTCTGGTACACGCGGTTCCACTCCGACCCGGCGCAGTCCAACACCGACACGGGCTTCCGCGTCGACACCACCGCGCAGGGCTCGAAGTTCCGGGACTTCGCGTGGTTCGGCAACTACACCCAGCGCATCGACGGACCCGGCAAGGTCTTCGACCTCACCGGCGTCTCGAACCTGACGATCGACGACGTCTGGATCGAGCACCAGGTCTGCGCCGTGTGGGGCACGAACGTCGACGGCTCGACGTTCACGAACATGCGCATCCGTGACACCTTCGCGGACGGCATCAACCTCACCAACGGGTCGAGCGGCAACCGCGTCGCCAACGACGAGGCGCGCTCCACGGGCGACGACAGCTTCGCGCTGTTCGCCGCCAAGGACAACGGCGGCACCGGCGAGCAGGGCAACGTGCTCGAGAACCTCACCGCCAAGCTCACGTGGCGCGCGGCGGGCATCGCCGTCTACGGCGGCCAGGACAACACGTTCCGCAACATCTACGTCGCGGACACCCTGGTCTACTCGGGCATCACGATCTCGTCGCTGAACTTCGGGTACTCGATGGAGGACTTCGGCCCGAAGCAGACGGTGTTCGACGGGATCACGCTCGAGCGCGACGGCGGCCACTTCTGGGGGCAGCAGACGTTCCCCGCGATCTGGCTGTTCTCCGCCTCGCAGAAGTTCACGGCGATCCGGCTGAACGACGTCGACATCATCGACCCGACGTACTCCGGGATCATGTTCCAGACGAACTACGTCGGCTCGACCCCGCAGAACCCCATCACCGACACGGTGTTCACGAACGTGTCGATCACGGGGGCCAAGAAGAGCGGTGACGCCTTCGACGCCAAGTCCGGGTTCGGGATCTGGGTCAACGAGCAGCCCGAGTCGGGTCAGGGGCCGGCCGTCGGCTCGGCGACCTTCAACGGCCTGACGTTCGCGAACAACGCCCAGGACATCAAGAACACGACCAGCACGTTCACGATCGTCCGCGACTGACGCCGGCCCCCGGGTTCGACCCGGGGCGCCCGCGCGCGGCGACGGCCGTCCTGCCCACCGGGGGAGGGCGGCCGTCGCCGTCGCCGGGCTGAGGGGGGCGCGCCGCGCTAGCGTGGGAGCAGCACGACGGCGCGGGAGGAAGCATGAGGCACGGCAGGCTGGTGGACCTCGACGGGCGCGCCGGGGTGCGGTTCACCGTGGCCCTCGCGGCGTCGTCGGACCGCGTGTGGCGAGCCGTGAGCGACCCGAGCGACATGCGCACCTGGTTCCCGCAGACCGTCACCTACCGCCCGCGCGTCGGCGGCCCCGTCGAGCTCACCGACGACCCGAACCTCCCGTCGACCCGCGGCGAGGTCCTGGCCTACGACCCGCCGCGCGCGTTCGCCTTCACGTGGGGCGAGGACGAGCTGTGGTTCGAGGTGGCCGACGCCGGCCGCTCGTCCGAGGGCGAGCCGCTCGCCCGGCTGGTGCTCACCGACGTCCTCGACCTGCGCGACTCCGCGTCCCGCAACGCGGCCGGGTGGGAGGTGTGCCTCGACGAGCTCGAGGCGCACCTCGCCGACGACGACCCCGCCGGCCCGCACACGCCCGAGGCGCGCGAGCGGTGGCGGGGCTACTACGACGCCTACCTGTCCGCGGGGATGCCCGCGGGCGCACCGATCCCGGGCGAGGACGACGGCGGCCCGGACGAGACCTGAGCCACACCGGGCGGCCTGCGGCCCGCAGCTGCCCTCCGACCCCGGTACCGTGGAGGGTTGTGACGAACTCGCAGACAGGATCCGTACCGGACAGCCGCCCTCACGTCGTGGTCGTCGGGGGCGGGTTCGCCGGCATCCACGCCGTCAAGGCCCTCGCGGGCGCGCCGGTGCGCGTGACCCTCATCGACCGGCGCGTCTACAACACGTTCCAGCCGCTGCTCTACCAGGTGGCGACGGGCGGTCTGAACCCCGGCGACGTCACCCACTTCCTGCGCGCGCTGCGCTTCAAGCAGGACAACGTCGACGTGGTGCACGAGCACCTCATGGAGATCGACACCGAGGCCAAGCGCATCACGCTCCTCAACGGCGAGGAAGTCTCGTACGACTACCTCGTCCTCGCGAACGGCGTCACGACCACCTACTTCGGGACGCCGGGAGCCAAGGAGTACGCGTTCTCGATGTACTCGCGATCCCAGGCCATCAAGATCCGCGACACGCTGTTCACGCGCCTCGAGAAGGCCGCGCAGAGCCCCACCCGGCACGACGGCCTGCGCGTCGTCATCGTCGGTGGTGGCCCCACGGGCGTCGAGATGGCAGGCGCGCTCGCGGAGCTGCGCGAGCAGGGCCTCATGCCCGCGTACCCCGAGATCGACGGCGAGGCGTTCTCGATCACGGTCGTGCAGCGCGGCAAGGACGTCCTCAAGCCGTTCACCCCGAAGCTGCGCGCCTACGCGTCGCACCAGCTCCAGCACCGCGGCGTCGAGCTGATGCTCGGCGCGGGCGTCGCCAAGGTCCTGCCCGACGCCGTCGAGCTCACCGACGGCCGGCGCATCCCTTCCGACCTCACGATCTGGGCCACGGGCGTCGCCCCGCACGAGGAGGTCACCGACTGGTCGCTCCCCCTCGACAAGGGCAACCGCATCCGCACGGGCGCGGACCTGCAGGTCGAGGGGCTGCCCGGGGTCTTCGCCGCCGGGGACGTCGCCGTCTCGCCCCAGGACCTGCCCCAGCTCGCGCAGCCCGCCATCCAGGGCGGGTGGCACGCGGGCAAGCAGATCCTGCGCCTGATCGCCGGCGAGCCGACGCAGGCCTTCGAGTACTACGACAAGGGCCAGCTCGCCATCATCGGCCGGCGCTCCGCGATCGGCGAGCTCCCGGGCATCGCGAATCTGCCCGTGCTCCACGCCGTCCCGTTCCTGCGGAAGATCCCCGGGATGTCGCGCGTCGTCGAGCTCACCGCGTACCCCGCGTGGTGGGTGTGGCTGTTCGTGCACATCGGTTCGCTGCTCGGGGCCCGCAACCGCATCACCACCATGGCCGGCCTCGCGGTCCGCTACGGGTTCCGGTTCAACCGCAAGCCCGTGCCGATCGTCGGCGACGTCCCCGCGATCCGGCCCAAGCGCGCCGTACCGCACTCCAAGCAGGAGGCGAAGGCCGAGGAGGACGCCGAGCGCGCGGACGCGGAGCTCTGACCCGCACCGCCTCGACCCCCCGCGACCCAGGTCTTCCCCACCTCTCGAGGTATGCCGGCGGCCGGTCTACCTCGCGAAGTACCCCGGCATCCCGCATACCTCGCGAGGTAGACCGGCATCCCGCATACCTCGCGAAGTAGACCGGCATCCCGCATACCTCGCGAAGTAGACCGGCATCCCGCATACCTCGCGAAGTAGACCGGCACCCCGCATACCTCGCGAAGTAGGCCGCCCCGAACGGCGCCGCACGAACTCGGCCTCCGGCGGGCACGCCTCACAAGGGAGGCCACGGCGAGGTATCGGCGAGATATCTCAGCCTTCGCGCGGGGGACGCCGCGAGAAGGACCACGCGCCCGGGCGCGACGACACCGGAGCGGGTGGGTGCGGGGAGGCAGTGAAGGGCGCCGAGGAGAGCCCACAGGCCCGAGGGGCGGAGCACGACAGCCGGAACCGGCTGCCCGCGCCGGTCCGCGGACCCGCCGCTGCGCCCCATGCGGGCCGGGGTCCGGGAAGCGGGCCATTCGGAGCCTTCGCCCCGGGACGTGCCCACCGGTACCCGTGTCCGGGTGTCGGTGTGGGGGTATGCCGAAGGCCACCCCCGTGTGGGGGTGGCCTTCGGTTGAATGGGTGTTCGGCGGCGTCCTACTCTCCCACCCCGTCACCAGGGCAGTACCATCGGCGCTGAAGGGCTTAGCTT
>NZ_JBHUWD010000025.1:0-67978 GCF_042670205.1 Luteimicrobium sp. NPDC057192
CCACACCAACCGAGCGGCCGGAATCCCCGCCACGGCGATAGTGAAATCTTCAACAAATAGCGCGCGGACATCGCTGTTCGTGGTGCCGACAAATAGCTTCGGCGCGTCGGGTGTGATCGACATCAAGGCGGTAATATCCGCTCCATGGTGGACGAGCGTTCCCGCTCAGCGCCGCAGCATCTCCACGACCTGGAACGCCAGCTCCAGCGACTGCTGGTGGTTGAGCCGCGGGTCGACGAGCGTCTCGTACCTCCGCGCGAGCCCGGCGTCGTCGATCTCCTCGCTCCCGCCGAGGACCTCGGTGACGTCGTCGCCGGTGAGCTCGACGTGGAGCCCGCCGGGGACGGTCCCGAGCGCACGGTGCACCTCGAAGAACCCGGACACCTCGTCGAGGACGTCGGCGAACCGGCGCGTCTTGTACCCGGACGCGCTGGTGATGGTGTTGCCGTGCATGGGGTCGGTGACCCAGACGACGGGCCGCCCGTCGGCGCGGACGGCGTCGACGAGCGGGGGCAGCGCCTCGCGGACCTTCCCGGCGCCCATGCGGGCGACGAAGGTCAGGCGGCCGGCGACGCCGTCGGGGTTGAGCTTGTCGATGAGGGCGATCGCGTCCTCGGGCTGCGTCGTCGGGCCGAGCTTGACCCCGACGGGGTTGGCGACGCGGGACAGGAAGTCCACGTGGGCGCCGTCGAGCTGGCGGGTGCGCTCCCCGATCCAGAGGAAGTGCCCGGACGTGTCGTAGGCGGCGCCGGTGCGCGGGTCGACGCGGGACAGCGCGCGCTCGTAGTCCAGGAGCAGCGCCTCGTGGGCCACGAACATCTCGACCGTCCGCAGCGCCTCGAAGTCGGCGCCGCACGCGGCCATGAACCGGATGGCCCGGTCGATCTCGGCGGCGGTCGACTCGTACCGCGCGTAGGCGGGGTTGCGCATGAACCCCTGGTTCCACTCGTGGACGCGGCGCAGGTCCGCGAAACCGCCCTCCGCGAGCGCTTGCACCACGTTGATGGTGGCGCCGGAGATCCGGTACGCCTGCACGAGTCGCGCCGGGTCGGGCACGCGCGCGTCGGGCGTGAACTCGAACGCGTTGACCATGTCGCCGCGGTACGCGGGCAGGGTGACGCCGTCGCGGGTCTCGGTGTCCGAGCTGCGGGGCTTGGCGTACTGGCCCGCCATCCGGCCCATCTTGATGACGGGCATCGACGCGCCGTACTGGAGCACGACGGCCATCTGGAGGAGCGTGCGGACCTTGTTGCGGATGCGCAGGGCGCCCGCCTCGGCGAACGACTCGGCGCAGTCGCCGCCCTGGAGGAGGAACGCCTCGCCGCGCGCGGCGGCTGCGAGGCGCTCGCGCGCCCGGTCGGCCGCGGCGGGCACCACGAGGGGCGCCGCGGCGGCGAGCTCGTCGGTGGCTGCGGCGAGCGCCCCGGCGTCGGGCCACGTCGGCTGCTGGAGCGCGACCTTGGCGCGGTAGGCGTCGAGGGACTCGAGCCCGACGCCGGGGAGCACGCCGACGCTCATGCCTGTGCCGTGACCAGGGGCTGGCCGATGCCGGCGAGGAGCTCGCCGAACCACTGCTGCGACACGTCGAACGGCTTGCCGCCGGCGATCCGCGGGAACGCGATGGCCTTGAGGCGGTCGCCGTCCTCCTCGTCGTGGCCGATGACGCCCGAGTCGCCGCGCAGCGCGCACTCGACGGCCAGGTCGGTCATGGACTTGATGAGGCGCAGGTCCTCGGCGTTCGCGGCCGCGGCGCGCGAGTAGTAGCCGGACTTCTGGACCATGACCTTCTCGGCGCCGAGCTTCTCGGCGAACTGCTTGGCGAACCACTGGCCCGGGTTGATGGTGTCGAGCTTGACGTGCCCGAACGGGTCGCGCTCGACGGTCTCCCCCGCGGCCTCGAGCTGCGCGACGATCTCGTGCATGCCCGCGCCCTCGGACAGGAAGATGTTGACGTTGCCCTGCTCGTCCATGATGCCCTTGAGTCGCTCGGCCTCGGCCTCGATGTCGAGCGCCAGCTCGGGCAGGAACACGGCGTGCACGTCCCAGCGCTCCTTGCTGAGGCCGATCGACGGGACCCACTCCTGCAGGTCGAGCCACTCGCGGTACTTCTGGGCGGCGGCGGCGGTCAGCCAGCCGCAGTGGCGGCCCATGACCTCGTGGACGATGAGCATGCGGGGCCCGCTGCGGTGCTCGCCGATGACGTTCGCGGCGAAGCCGGCGGCCTCCTCGGCGGCGGTCCACGCGCCGAGCGACTGCTTGATCGGCACGACGTCGTTGTCGATCGTCTTGGGGAGCCCGACGACCGTGAGGTGGTAGCCGTTCTCCTCGAGGTAGGCCGCGAGGTCGGCGGCGGTCGTGTTGGTGTCGTCGCCACCGATGGTGTGCAGGACGTCGACGCCGTCGGCCTTGAGCTGCTCGGCCGCGACCTTGAGCGGGTCCTGGCCCTCCTGGACGAGGCCGCGCTTGACGCAGTCGGCGGCGTTGGTGAGCTTGACGCGCGAGTTGCCGATCGGCGAGCCGCCGAAGCGGTGCAGGATCCCGGCCTTGGCGCGGGTCTCGGCGTCGACGACGACCTTCGTGCCGGTCAGCAGGCCGTGGTAGCCGTACTGGTAGGCGATGATCTCGATCTCGGGGTCGAGCTCGGTGTAACGCTCGATGAGGCCACCGACGGCCGAGGACAGGCACGGGGCGAAGCCCCCCGCGGTGAGCAGGGCGACGCGACGGACCGACATGCGATCAACCTCTCGTTGGGGCGCGAGGGTGGTCGCCCTCGCACCGGTGGTACTGGGGTCGGTGCTGCTCGCGCGAAGGTGCGCGGGCGATGCTGCGAGTGGAGCACGCACGTGCCGGACGCTCCCGGCCGCGACGTGCCTGCGGCCGACCAGGTCCGGGACGGCCGCCGGCCCGGGTCGCGGTCAGTCTACTGACGACCGCGGGGCCTGCGGCCCGTCGTCCGAGGGACGGTCGCCCTCGGACGGTTCCGCGTCCTCGTCCTTGTCGCCGGCCTCGTCCTCGTCGGCGGGCGGCGCGGGCAGGACGACGTCCGGGATGGGACGGCCGCCGGGAGCGCCCACCTGGGTGGCGCCGTCGGCCTCGATGGGCACGCCCTGGGCGAGGCGCGCCTTCGCCGTGGCCGCGTAGATGTCGACGTACTCCTGGCCGGACAGCGACATGATCGCGTACGTGATCTCGTCGGTCACGGACCGCAGGATGAAGCGGTCCTCCTCCATGCCCTTGTAGCGGCTGAAGTCGAGGGGCTCGCCGTAGACGACGCCGATCCGCTTGGGCCGCGGGATCGTCGTGCCGAGGGGCTGCGCCACGTCGGAGCCGATCATGGCGACGGGGATCACGGGTGCCCCGGACTCGAGCGCGAGGCGCGCGACGCCGGTCTTGCCGCGGTAGAGGCGGCCGTCGGGGCTGCGGGTGCCCTCGGGGTAGATGCCGAGGAGCTCGTCCTCGGACAGCAGCCGGAGCCCGGTCCGCAGCGCCGCCTCCGACGCGCGCCCGCCGCTGCGGTCCACGGGGACCGTCCCGACGCCCTTCATGAAGCCGGCCGTGAGCCGGCCCTTGAGCCCGGACCCGGTGAAGTAGTCGGACTTGCCGAGGAACTGGACCTTGCGGGGCACGGTGAGCGGCAGGACGAACGAGTCGATGACGGCCAGGTGGTTGCTCGCGAGGATGGCGGGGCCCTCGTGCGGCACGTGCTCGGCGCCCCGCGACCACGGCCTGAACGCGAGCCGCAGCACCGGCCCCACGATCATCTTCATCAGCCAGTAGAACACCGTCTCGCCTCCCCAGGAGCCGCGGTCCTCCCCCGGCGTTTGCTCAAGACTCTAGAGTGGTTTCCATGGTCGATCCCAACGCGGGGCCCGTGCCCGACGACGGCGCACGCGAGCCGGGCACGCCCGGCGACCCCGGCACGGGGGCCGGGTCAGGCGCGTCACGCCCCGACGAGTCGTCGTGGACGGACGCGTGGGCCGACGAGCAGTGGAAGTCGCTCGTGGCCGACCTCGAGGCGCCCGTGTCGGGCACCGAGTCCGCGCGCGCCGTCCCGCCGGAGGGCCCGGCCGCGACCGACCTTCCCGCACCCGGCTCCCCCGACGACGCCGCAGGCCCGCCGGCCCGCACGATCGACGTCGCACCCTGGGTCCGCCCGCAGGGCCCGCGCGACTGGCCCGCCGGCCCGGAGGTCGAGGCTCTCGAGGAGCAGGAGTCGCACTTCGTGCCGCCCGACCCGCCGCCCGTGCTGAGCCACGACCCGCTGCTCAACCTCGCGTGGGCGCTCGTCGCGCTCGCGCCGCTCCTCGTCCTGGTCCTGCTGGTCGTGGTGCGGCCGTTCCCGGTGCTCGTCGGCCAGATCGCCGGGGCTGCGTTCCTCGCCGGGCTGGGCACGCTGATCTGGCGGATGCCGCACCGCCGCGACGAGGACGACGACGACCCGGGCGCCGTCGTCTGACGACACCCCGGCCGGCGCAGGTCATTCCACGCGCCAGGTCACTCCACGCGCGCGAGGTCCGCGGCGCCCACCATGCCCGCGTCGTTGCCCAGGGCTGCCGCGACGATCCGCGCCTCGGGCCGGTGCCCGCGGGCGGACAGCGCGTTCTCGAAGCCGGCCCGCACCGACGGGAACAGCAGGTCGCCCGCGTCGGCGACCCCGCCGCCGAGGACGATGAGCTCGGGGTCGAGGAGCGCCGCGACCGACGCCGAACCCTCCCCCACCCAGCGACCGAGCTCGGCGAACAGCTCGCGCGCCAGCGCGTCGCCGGCCTGCGCGGCCGCGGTCACGTGCGGGCCGCTGATCGCCCCCGCGTCCCCGCCCGCGAGCGCCAGCAGGGCCGCGGCCCGCTCGGGCTGGGCGGCGGCCGCGGCGCGCGCGTCGCGCACGAGCGCGGAGCCGCACGCGTACTGCTCCCAGCAGCCGCGGTGCCCGCAGCCGCACAGGTAGCCGCCGGGCACGACGCGCATGTGGCCGATCTCGGCGGCGAAGCCCCAGCGGCCGCGCACGAGGCGCCCGTCGACGACGATCGCGCCGCCGAGCCCGGTGCCGAGGGTGAGCATGAGCATGTCGTCGGCGTCCTTGGCGGAGCCGAACCGGAACTCGCCCCAGCCGGCGGCGTTCGCGTCGTTCTCGACGACGACGCGCACGTCGTCCTGGAGGAGCGCGCGGACGTTCTCGCCGAGCGGGTAGTCGCGCCAGGCGATGTTGGGGGCGAAGAGCACGGACGTGCGGTCGTTGCTCACGAACCCGGCGGCGGCGACGCCGATGGCGCCGACCTCGTAGTCGGCGCGGAACTCCTCGTACACCTCCGCGATCGCGCGATCGATGCTCGCGACGTCGTCGGGCGAGGTGGTGCGGCGCGTCTTGGCGACGATCGCGCCGTCCTCGTCCACGACGCCCGCCGCGATCTTGGTGCCTCCGATGTCGACGCCGACTGCGTACATGGTGTCCTCAGCTGTTCTCGGGGGTGGCGACCGGTCGGGCCGGCCGGTGCTGGACGGGTGGTGGCGTCGGGGTCCCCGGGCGGGCCCCGGCACGTCGCCGGCCCGGCGCGGTCGCCGGGTGCGGCGGCGACGCCGCGTGCAGGCTATAACCCGGCGGCCCCCGCCGACGAGCCGGTCCACGGTCCGAGGTACGCGGCCGCCCGGCCAGTAGACTTCCGGACGTCTCGTGACCGCGAGCGCACGCCCGCCGACCGGCCCGGGCGTCCAGCGATGGGAGCCGCATGCCCGAGTCCAGCACGCCCCGCATGGTCGACGTCGACCCGGGGTCCAACCTCAACGCGTTCTTGGCCCAGCGCGTGGCGCAGCGGCCTGACGGCGCGCTGTTCGAGGAGCGCGACGGCGAGGGCGGCTGGCGCCCGGTGACGGCTCGCGACTTCGACGCGCGGGTCGTGCGGGTCGCGAAGGGGCTGGTGGCGCGGGGGCTGCAGCCGGGCGACCACGTCGGGATCATGGCGCACACGAGCCTCGAGTGGTCGGTCCTGGACTGGGCGTGCTGGGCCGCCGCCCTGGTGCCGGTGCCGCTGTACGAGACGTCGAGCGCCGAGCAGGTGCGGTGGTCGTGCGAGGACGCGCACGTCCGCCTGCTCGTGGTCGAGGACGACGCGATGGCGGCCGCGGTCGCGGCGTTCCGCTCCGAGGTGCCCACGCTCGACGACGTCCTGGCGCTGTCGCAGGACGCGCTCGGCACGCTCGAGGCGGCCGGGGCGCGGGTGGACGACGCGGAGATCGCGCGCCGCCGGTCGCTCGCGACGCTCGCCGACGTGGCGACGGTCATCTACACCTCGGGCACCACGGGGAACCCGAAGGGGGTCGAGCTCACCCACGGGAACTTCGTCGACCTGTGCGCGAACGCGATCGCGAAGATGCACGAGGTGCTGGCGGGGAGCTCACGGACCCTGCTGTTCATGCCGATGGCCCACGTGTTCGCGCGCTTCATCTCGGTCGTGGTGGTGCCCGCGGGCTCGGTGCTGGCGCACGCGTCGAGCACCGCGACGCTCCTCGACGACCTGGCCTCGTTCCGCCCGACGTTCCTGCTCGCCGTGCCGCGCGTGTTCGAGAAGGTCTACAACTCGAGCGAGCAGCGCGCCGCCGAGCAGGGCCGCGTGAAGTTCTTCCACTGGGCGGTCGCGTCGGGGATCCGGTGGTCGCGGGCGCTCGACTCGCGCCGCGGTCCCGGCCCGGTCCTGCGCGCACGGCACCGGATCGCGGACGCGCTCGTCCTGCGCCGGCTGCGCGACGCGCTCGGCGGCAACACCCAGTGGGCGATCTCGGGCGGCGCGCCGCTCGGGGAGCGGCTCGGCCACTTCTTCCGCTCGGTCGGGGTCACGGTCCTCGAGGGCTACGGGCTCACCGAGACGACGGCGCCCGTGACGGTCAACGTGCCGGGCCACGTCGTGATCGGGACCGTCGGGCCACCGCTGCCCGGCTCGGCCGTGCGCATCGCCGACGACGGCGAGGTCCTCGTGCGCGGTCCGGGCGTCTTCCGGGGGTACCACGACAACCCCGACGCGACCCGCGAGGCCTTCGACGACGGCTGGTTCCGCACCGGCGACCTCGGCGCGCTCGACGCCGACGGGATGCTGACGATCACGGGCCGCAAGAAGGAGATCATCGTCACCGCCGGCGGCAAGAACGTCGCCCCCGCCGTGCTGGAGGACCGGGTGCGCGCGCACGCACTCGTCTCGCAGTGCGTCGTCGTCGGGGACGCGCGCCCGTTCATCGGTGCCCTGATCACGCTCGACGCCGAGGCCCTGCCCGGCTGGCTCGCCGTGCACGGCAAGCCCGAGCTGACCGTGGAGCAGGCGGCGACGGACCCCGACGTCCTCGCGGCGCTCCAGCAGGCCGTCGACCGGGCGAACCAGGCCGTCTCGCGCGCCGAGTCGATCCGGAAGTTCCGCGTGCTGACGACCGACTTCACCGTCGAGAACGGGTACCTGTCCAACAAGCTCGGGGTCAAGCGGTTCCTCGTGCTCGACGACTTCGCGGGCGAGGTCGACGCGCTCTACGCGGACGCGGGCAAGCACGGCTTCTGAGGAGCGTGTCGGTGGCCGGACCTAGCGTCGCGGCCATGAGCACGACCGGCACGGCAGGCACCGCACGCACCACCCGCTCCCCCGCCGCGTCCGGCCAGGCTCCGCAGCCGTCCGTCGCCTACCAGCCCACGCTGGACGAGCTGGGCACCCCGCTGCACGAGGTGACGTTCGTCGTCGTGGACCTCGAGACCACCGGGGCGTCGGCCCGCGAGGGCGGCATCACCGAGATCGGGGCGGTCAAGGTCCGCGGCGGCGAAGTGCTCGGCGAGTTCCAGTCGCTCGTCGACCCGGGCCGGCCGATCCCCGCGTTCATCGCCCGCCTCACCGGCATCACGAGCGCGATGGTCGCCACCGCCCCGACCATCGACCTCGTCCTCCCGAGCTTCCTCGAGTTCGCGCACGGGTCGGTGCTCGTCGCGCACAACGCCCCGTTCGACGTCGGGTTCCTGCGCGCCGCCGCCCGGACGTGCGCGTACGAGTGGCCCGGCTACCCCGTGGTCGACACGGTCGCGCTCGCCCGCCGAGTGGTGACCCGCGACGAGGCCCCCAACCACAAGCTGTCGACGCTGGCGCAGCTCTTCCACGCCCGGGTCACGCCCGAGCACCGGGCGCTGGCCGACGCCCGCGCGACGGTCGACGTGCTCCACGCGCTGCTCGAGCGCCACGCCGCGTTCGGGGTGACGCACCTCGAGGACCTCGCGAACGCGACCGACCCCGTGCCGCCCGAGGTCCGGCGCAAGCGCCACCTCGCCGACGGCCTCCCCCAGGCGCCCGGCGTCTACCTCTTCCACGCGCCGGACGGCGAGGTCCTGTACGTGGGCACGTCGAGCAACCTGCGCTCGCGCGTGCGCCAGTACTTCACGGCGGGCGAGAAGCGGCGCCGCATGGCCGAGATGGTCCGCCTCGCGGCGAGCGTGTCGGTCGTGGTCTGCGGGACGGCGTTCGAGGCGTCCGTCCGCGAGCTGCGCCTCATCGCCGAGCACGAGCCCCGGTACAACCGCCGGTCCAAGCACCCCGAGCGGATGCCGTGGCTGCGGCTGACCGCGGAGCCCCACCCACGCCTGTCGGTCGTGCGCGACGTGCGCGCCGAGCCCGACGGGACGGTCGCCGCGCACGTCGGGCCGTTCGCGTCGCAGACGCAGGCGCAGGCCGCCGCCGAGGCGGTCACCGACACCTTCGCGCTGCGCACCTGCACCCGCCGCCTGCCGCTCGTCCCCGCCGCCGGGGCGTCGTCGTGCGTGCTCGCGGACCTCGGCCGGTGTGCCGCGCCCTGCGTCGACCCGGACGCCGCCGCGCCCTACGCCCGCACGGTCGACGACGTGCGCCGCGCCCTGCTCGAGGACCCGTCGCCCGTCGTCGAGGCGCTCGCGCGGCGCATGGCGTCGCTGGCCGCGCAGGAGCGCTACGAGCAGGCGCAGCACGTCGCCGAGCGGCTCGAGGCGTTCTGCACGGGAGTCGAGCGGGGCGCCCGGCTGCGCGCGCTCGCGGCCTGCCGCCAGCTCGTCGCCGCCCGGCCCGCGGGCGGTGGCTGGGAGCTCGCCGTCGTCCGGCACGCACGCCTGGCCGCCACGACGCGCACCGCGCCCGACGAGGACGCCGTGGCCGCCGTGCGCGCGCTCGTGGCGACCGCGGAGCACGTCGAGCCACCCGTCCCACCGGCCCCGGCGGCGCACCCGCACGAGGCCGAGCTGGTGCTGGGGTGGCTCGACGCGCCGGACGTCCGGATCGTCGAGGTCACCGACCCTCTCGCGCTGCCCGTCCACCTGGGCGGCCGCGCGCAGCACCTCGCTCGGGCGTCGCACGTCGTGTCGGCCTACGATCTGGGCGACGGCAACCAGCCGTCCGACCTGCAGGCGTCCGTGTCGACGTCCCGCCCCTAGCCGAGGAGCCCCGCCCCATGCTGACCGCGATCGTCCTCATCGACACCGCCCCGGACGTCATTCCCGAGGTCGCCGAATCGGTCGCCGGGCTCGCCGGGGTCAGCGAGGTCTACTCGGTGACCGGGCGCGCGGACCTCGTCGCGATCGTCCGCGTGCGCGACCACGACAAGCTCGCCGACGTGATCGCGGACGGCATCAGCAAGGTGTCGGGCGTCGTGCGGACCGAGACGCTGCTCGCGTTCCGCGCGTACTCGCAGGTCGACCTCGAGCAGGCGTTCGAGATCGGGCTCGAGGACTGACCGTCGGGCGCGGCGGCCGCTAGCGCCGCGAGGCGGCCGCTAGCGCCGCGAGGCGGCGACCCAGCGCTCGAGGAGCTGCGCCGCCGCGCCCGAGTCGACGCTCGTGGCCGCGGCGTCCATACCGGCGCGCAGCCGGTCGACGAGGCTGCCCTCCGCCGTCCCGGGCAGCGACCCGTCCGCCACGAGCGCCGCGGCGGCGTTGAGCAGGACGGTCTCGCGGACCGGGCCCTGCTCGCCGCCGAGCACGCGCCGTGCCACGCCCGCGTTGTGCTCGGCGCTCGCACCGCGCAGGTCCGCGACCGTGATGGCCGTCAGACCGAGGTCCGTCGCGGCGTCGAGCACGTGCTCGCGCACCTCGCCGCCGTCGACCAGCCAGACGCGCGACGGCGCGGTCGCCGCGAGCTCGTCGAGCCCGTCCTCGCCGCGGAACACGAGCGCCGACGTTCCCCGCGAGGCGAGGACCCCCGCCACGAGGGGTGCCATCCGCTCGTCGGCGACGCCGATCGCGGTGGCGCGCGGCTGCGCCGGGTTGGTCAGCGGGCCGAGGAAGTTGAACGCCGTCGGGATCGGCAGCTCGCCGCGCGCCGCGGCCGCGTGCCGGAACGACGGGTGGAACGCCTGCGCGAAGCAGAACGTGATCCCGACCTCGGTCGCGAGCTCGGCCACGCGCGGCACGTCGAGGTCGAGCCGCACGCCCAGGGCCTCCAGGACGTCCGCCGAGCCCGACGACGACGTCGCGGCCCGGTTGCCGTGCTTGACGACGCGCACGCCCGCCCCCGCCACGACGATCGCCGCCATCGTGGACACGTTCACCGTGTGCGCGCGGTCGCCGCCCGTCCCGACGATGTCGACCGACGGCGCGGGCGCCTCGAAGCGGCGCGCGTGCGCGAGCATCGCGTCGGCGAGGCCGGCGAGCTCGTCGACCGTCTCACCCTTGACCCGCAGCGCCACGAGGAAGCTCGCGAGGCGCGCCGCGGAGACCTCGCCCGACATCACCTGGTCCATGACCCAGGCCGTCTCGTGCGCCCCGAGGTCGCGGTGGTCGACGAGCGCCTGGAGCAGGGCGGGCCAGGTCGGCGCGCCCGCGGTCGCGGGCACCGTGGGTCGGGTCGTCACAACGTCTCCTCGCACAGCTGGTCGCAGGACTGGGACGGCCCGGGGGCCGCGCCCCTCATGATGCCAGCGCGAGCGTCCGCGGGTCCTCGCGTCCCGGCATCCGGTCGGCGTCGGGCGCCACCCGTTTGGTGACACCTTCGCGACTTCCGTCATGAGGTGGGAAGGTGAAGCGCAGAATGTCAAGGAAGTGTGAGATTCGACCGCGCCCGTGCGGCCGCTTCGTGAACCAAACCACGCCCCCGTCGGCCATAATGAAGCCGTGTCGACCGCAACGGCTACCCCCCACACCCACGTGACCGTCAACCGGCCCAACCCGGTTCAGGTCGGGACCATCGTCTGGCTCTCCAGCGAGCTGATGTTCTTCGCGGGTCTCTTCGCGATGTACTTCACCGCTCGCTCGGTCATGCCGGCCAGCGAGTGGTCGGCGCAGGCCGACAAGCTCAACGTCTGGTTCTCCGCCGGCAACACGACGATCCTCGTGCTCTCGTCGTTCACCTGCCAGCTCGGCACGTACGCCGCCGAGCGGTTCCGCCCGCGGCGCACCGGCAAGCTGTGGCAGGTCGGCCAGTGGGGCATGGTCGAGTGGATCGCCGTCACCTACGTGATGGGCGCGATCTTCATCGCCGGCCAGGTCACCGAGTACTCGGAGCTCGTCGAGCAGGGTCTGTCGATCCACTCGAACGCGTACGGCTCGGTGTTCTACCTGGCGACCGGCTTCCACGGCCTCCACGTGCTCGGTGGTCTCCTCGCGTTCCTGTTCCTGCTCGGCCGGACATTCTCCGCCAAGCGGTTCGGACACCACGAAGCGACCTCCGCGATCGTCACGTCGTACTACTGGCACTTCGTCGACGTGGTGTGGGTGGCGCTCTTCAGCGTCATCTACCTCCTGCGCTGACGCACCACACACCCGAACCACATCCCCCCACCGCGAGACGAGGATCACCCGTGAAGGCACTCGCCGCCCGCAGGCACCACCGGTTCGCGCCGGTCGTGCTGCTGCTGCTGGCGCTGCTGGTCACTGGCGGCGTCTACGCCGTCCTCGCGCCGAGCCAGGCGCGGGCGGACTCCGCCAGCACGCAGGACATCGAGACCGGTAAGAAGCTGTTCCAGGCCAACTGCGCCACGTGCCACGGGCTCGACGCCCAGGGCACCGACAACGCCCCGTCGCTCATCGGCGTCGGCGCGGCCGCGGTCGACTTCCAGGTCTCGACCGGCCGCATGCCGATGGCCATGGACGGCCCGCAGGCCCAGGCCAAGCCGCGTCAGATGACCGAAGAGCAGACGTCCCAGCTCGCCGCGTACGTCGCGTCGCTCGGCGCCGGCCCGGCGATCCCGACGGACGAGCAGGTCGACGGCGCCAAGGGCAACCCCGCCAACGGCGCCCAGATCTTCCGCACCAACTGCGCGATGTGCCACAACGCCGTCGGCCAGGGCGGCGCGCTCTCCCAGGGCAAGTTCGCGCCCTCGCTCGAGCGCACGTCGCCGCGCAACATCTACCAGGCGATGCTCACCGGCCCGCAGTCGATGCCGGTGTTCAACGACGCCAACATCACCCCGGACGAGAAGCGCGACGTCATCGCGTTCCTCGAGGCCCAGCGCCACGGCAGCGCGGGCGGCGCGAGCCTCGGCTCGCTCGGCCCGGTCTCCGAGGGCATCTGGGCGTGGGTCGTCGGCCTCGGTCTCCTGATCGGCGCCGCCGTGTGGATCGGAGCGAAGTCCTCGTGAGCAGCAAGACGACCGACGTGACCGTCCCGCACCAGGACGGCGACCTCGAGCGCTTCCCGGACCCCGGGATCCCCGAGCACCAGCACCGCCAGGCGGACATCGACCCGAAGGCCGACAAGCGCGCCGAGCGCCAGGTCGTGGTCCTCTTCACGATCTCCGTCATCGGTACCATCGTCGCCCTGTGGGCCTACTTCGCGGTCCGCCCCGACGGCACCGTCGGTGGCGTCCGGACCTCGACGATGGTCCTGGGCCTCGCGATCTTCTTCGCGCTCGCCGGCATCGGCGTCGGCGCGATCCACTGGGCCAAGACGCTCATGTCGGACCACGAGGTCGCCGAGGACCGTCACGCCACGCGCAGCCCTGACGACGTCCGCGAGGTCGCCGTCCAGAAGCTCGCCGAGGGCATCAAGGACTCGGGCATCGGGCGCCGCGGCGTCCTCAAGGGCGTCGTGATCTCGGCGCTCGCGCTCTTCCCGCTGACGATCGCCGTCCCGCTGATCAGCTCGGTCGGTGGCGACTGGAACGTCGGCACCTTCCGCACCACGCTCTGGAAGAAGGGCACCCGCCTCACCTACGACCCCACGGGCCGCCCGATCAAGGCGTCCGACGTGACCATCGGCTCGGCCGTCCACGTCATCCCGGAGGTCAGCGAGGAGTTCCGCCAGACCGGCGAGTGGATCACCGAGAAGGCCAAGGCGCTCGTGCTGATGGTCCGGCTCGACCCGCGCGACTTCAAGCCGTTCGCCAAGGGCCGTGAGAACTGGACCTACGACGGCATCATCGCGTTCTCCAAGATCTGCACCCACGTGGGCTGCCCCGTCGCTCTCTACGAGCAGCAGACCCACCACCTCCTGTGCCCGTGCCACCAGTCGACGTTCGACGTCGCCGACGGCGCGAAGGTCGTGTTCGGCCCCGCCAAGCGGCCCCTGCCGCAGCTGCCGATCACCGTCGACTCCGAGGGCTACCTCGTGGCGCAGGACGGCTTCGACGAGCCCATCGGCCCGAGCTTCTGGGAGCGACTGCGGTGACGACCTCTACCCCTACCCGCCCGTCCGCGACGGAGCCGACGACTCCGATCGGGCGCACGTCGGACTACCTGGACAACCGCACCGGCATCGGCCACGCGGTCAAGGAGTTCGCGCGGAAGATCTTCCCGGACCACTGGTCCTTCCTCCTCGGTGAGATCGCGCTCTACTCGTTCATCGTCCTGCTCATCACGGGCACGTTCCTCACGATGTTCTTCGTGCCGAGCATGACGCTCAGCACGTACGAGGGCGAGCCCGCGACGATGCACGGGCTCCTCATGTCCGACGCGTTCGCGTCGACGCTGCGCCTGTCGTTCGAGGTGCGCGGCGGCCTGCTGATGCGCCAGATCCACCACTGGGCCGCGCTGGTCTTCATGGCGTCGATCGTGACGCACATGATGCGTGTGTTCTTCACGGGTGCGTTCCGCCGCCCGCGCGAGTTCAACTGGCTCATCGGCTTCACGCTGCTGCTCACGGGCCTGCTCGCCGGCTTCACCGGCTACTCGCTCCCCGACGACGTCCTGTCGGGCAACGGCCTCGCGATCGCCAACGGCGTCGTCAAGTCGATCCCGGTGATCGGCTCGTACATGTCGTACTTCATCTTCGGAGGCGACTTCCCGGGCGAGCAGATCATCCCGAGACTCTTCACGCTCCACATCCTGCTGATCCCAGCGATCATCCTCGCGCTCGTCGCGCTGCACCTGATGTTCGTCGTCGTGCACAAGCACACCCAGTACCCGGGTGGCGGCCGCAAGGACGGCAACGTCGTGGGCTTCCCGCTCTTCCCCGTGTACACGGCGAAGGCCGGCGGCTTCTTCTTCGTGGTGTTCGCGGTGCTGTCGCTCATGGGCGCGACGATGGCGATCAACACGGTCTGGAACTACGGCCCCTTCGACCCGTCACCGGTGTCCGCGGGAGCCCAGCCCGACTGGTACATGCTGTTCCTGGAAGGGTCGCTCCGACTCATGCCGGGGCAGGCGGAGTTCGTCTCGTGGGGCGACTTCACGTGGTCGTTCAACGTCCTCGTGCCCGCGGTGCTCCCCGTGCTGCTCCTCATGGGCTTCGCGGCGTACCCGTTCCTCGAGGCCAAGGTCACGGGCGACAACCGCGAGCACCACGTGCTCGACCGGCCGCGCAACCGTCCGACCCGTACCGGCATCGGCATGGCGTTCCTGGCGTTCTTCGTCATCCTCGCCTTCGCCGGGTCGAACGACCTCATCGCGACGCACTTCCACCTGTCGATCAACGCGATCACCTGGTTCTTCCGGGTGTTCATCTTCGTCGGGCCGTGGTTCGCCTTCTGGATCACGAAGCGCATCTGCCTGGGCCTGCAGCGCAAGGACCGCGAGCTCGTCCTCCACGGGCACGAGACCGGCCGGATCGTGCGCTTCGCGTCCGGCGAGTACATCGAGGTGCACCGCCCGCTCGACGAGCAGGAGCGCTGGGTGCGGGTCAGCTACACCGCCCACCGGCCCCTCGAGCTGCCCGCCCCCACGGGCCCGAAGGGCACGAAGGACAAGTCCTACAAGAAGGCGAAGCGCTGGGCCAAGCTCTCCCGGTTCTTCTACGAGGACCGCATCGAGCCGGTGACCCCCGCGGAGCTCGCGGCGTCGCACTCGCACGGCGAGCACGACGCCCTGCCGGGAGGCGAGGACCACGCCCTCGTTGCACCGGACCACTCCGTGGACGCCACCGAGCAGTCCCACTGAGTTCGTCGCAAGGTAGGTACATGGCCCGTTCGCACGCGTCCCCGGCATCACGCCGGGGAACCGTGCGGGCGGGCCTCACCACATCCAGGAGGTAGTTACGCATGGCTGTCTACACGCTCCCCGAGCTCCCCTACGACTACGCAGCGCTCGAACCGCACATCTCCGGGCGCATCATGGAGCTCCACCACGACAAGCACCACGCCGCGTACGTGACGGGCGCCAACACGGCCCTCGACAAGCTCGCCGAAGCCCGTGAGTCGGGCGACCTCGCCGCCGTGAACCTGCACGAGAAGAACCTCGCGTTCAACCTCGGCGGCCACGTCAACCACTCCGCCTTCTGGCAGAACCTCTCCCCCGAGGGCGGCGGCGAGCCGACCGGCGAGCTCGCCGCGGCGATCGACCAGGACTTCGGCTCGTTCGAGGCGTTCAAGAAGCACTTCGCCGCGACCGCGGCCGGCGTGCAGGGCTCCGGCTGGGCGATCCTGGCCTGGGACTCGATCGGCCAGAAGCTGATCATCGTCCAGCTGTACGACCAGCAGGGCAACATCGCGCTGGGCCTGGTCCCGCTCGTCCTCCTGGACGTCTGGGAGCACGCGTACTACCTGGACTACCAGAACGTGCGCGCCGACTACGTCACGGCCTGGTGGAACATCGTGAACTGGGCCGACGCCGACGCTCGCCTCCAGCGCGCGCGGACGCAGACCGCGGGACTCATCGTCCCCGCCTGACGTCCACCGTCGACGCGCTCCGAAGGGCCGTACCCGTTCGACGGGTACGGCCCTTCGCCGTGCCGTCCCTCAGGACTCGCGCACCTGTCAGAACCGCAGGGCGGTCTGCGCCGTGAGCTTCTGACGGGCTGGGCGCCAGTGCGCCGTGTCAGGACCTCACACCCGGCTACCGCCACCGGCGAGGACGGGCACGCCGCGAGCAGCCAGCTCGGTGGCCACGGCGTGCTCACGCCCGTCCGTGACGACGCCGGCCACGTCCTCGAGCGGCAGCACCGCGTACGGGGAGGCCGCGCCGAGCTTCTCGGCGCTCGCCAGCACGTACGTCTCAGCGGCGCGGGCCGCCAGGGCTCGCTTCATCGCCGCCTCGTCAGCGTCGCCGGTCGTCAGCCCGGCGTCCGGGTGCACACCGGTCACCCCGAGGAGGAACACGTCCGCGGACACCGCCGCCGCTGCCTCCGCAGCCGCCGCGCCGCACGTCACCGCGGAGTGCTTGAACAGCCGCCCGCCGATCAGCAGCACCTCGACCCCGGGATGAGTGAGGAGCTCGACGGCGACGGTCGGGCTGTGCGTGACCACCGTGCACTCGAGCGTCTGCGGGAGCGCTCGCGCCACTGCGAGCGTCGTGGTGCCGCCGTCCAGGATGACGACACCACCGGGGCGGACGAGGTCCACGGCGCGGGCCGCGACCGCCCGCTTGCTGCCGGGCTCGACCTGCGCACGCGCTGCGTAGTCGCCCAACGCCGGCGAGGCGGGCACCGCTCCCCCGTACACCCGCTGGCACAGCCCGAGAGCGGCGAGCTCTCGCAGGTCGCGCCGGATGCTGTCCTCCGAGAGCCCCAGCTCCGCCGCGAGCTCCTTGGCGACGAGCTTTCCGTCGCGGCGGAGTCGGGCGACGAGCAGGTCGCGTCGTTCGGCTGCGAGCACGGTGTGCCTCCGTCGGGTCTGCCGCCCGAGGCGGCTTTCACGTTTCTCCGTAGTCATGCACGTTCTTACCGATAGTCTAGGGGCATGACACGCCCCGCACCCGCTGCCCCTCACCCGCTTCCCGCCGCGCCGCGCCCTGGCACGGCCGTCCCCGACTCCCGCGGCCGCACCGGCCTGGACGCCGAGGGCCGCGAGCTCGACCGAAACCCCGACGTCGTCGTGCGCGACGTCGAGGTCACGTCGGACGGCTGGCACGTCCTGCGGCGCACGACCTTCGACTACCGACGCCGGGACGGACGCTGGACCACCCAGCAGCGCGAGACCTACGACCGCGGCAACGGCGCCACGATCCTCCTGTACGACGCCGAGCGCGGGACGGTGCTCCTCACGCGGCAGTTCCGCTACCCCGTGTACGTCAACGACCACCCCGACGGGATGCTGATCGAGGCGGCAGCCGGCCTCCTCGACGACGACGACCCCGAGACGGCCATCCGTCGTGAGGCCGGCGAAGAGCTGGGCGTCACGGTCGGAGCGCTCACGCACGTGTTCGACGTCTACATGAGCCCGGGCTCGGTGACCGAGCGCGTGCACTTCTACGCGGCGCCGTACGCGCCCGCCGACCGGACCACCGCGGGCGGCGGCGTCGAGGACGAGGGCGAGGACATCGAGGTGCTCGAGCTCGCGTTCGAGGACGCGCTCGCGATGACCCGCGACGGCCGCATCGCCGACGGCAAGACGATCATGCTGCTGCAGTGGGCAGCCCTCGACGGGCCGTTCGCGGTCCGGTCCTGACCACGCCCGACGACAGAGACAGCACGGGCCGGGCCCGTCTCCCCGGGAGGAGACGGGCCCGGCCGTGCTGTCTAGGACGCCGCGTCAGTGCGCGTGCTGCCCGCGGGAGTACTCGAAGACCCAGCCGATCAGACCGACCACGCCGAGCGCGATGCCGATCCCGACGAGCCACCAGCCGACGGCCAGACCGAGGAAGGTCAGCGCAGCCGGGAAGGCGATCGCGAGCGGCCACCAGCTCCACGGCGCGTACACACCCTGGTCGCCGGCACCCTCGTCGATCTCGCCGTACGGGTTGTCCTCGGGCCGCGGGTCGATGCGGCGGGCCGTGAGCGCGAGGAAGGCCGCGATCATGCCTGCCAGGGCGGCGACCAGGAAGAGGCCGACCGAGCCGACGGGCTCCCAGTGGCTCCAGAGCCCGTAGAGGACGCCGACGGCGGCGAAGAAGGGGGCCAGGAGCCCGAAGATCCTGGACTCGAGCTTCACTTGGTGTCCTCCGTCCGGCCGGTCCCGTGCTCAGGTCGTCCCTCGAGGCGCTCGACGACCGCCTCGGTGTGCCCGCGCCGGTCCGCCTCGCCCATCACGTGGGCGAGCGGGGACGGGTGCACGTCCGGGTGGTCCATCGCAGCGACCTCGGGGTGGTGCAGGTCGAATGCCGGGCGCTCCGAGCGGATGCGCGGGAGCGACGTGAAGTTGTGCCGCGGCGGCGGGCACGACGTCGCCCACTCGAGCGACATGCCGTAGCCCCAGGGGTCGTCGACGGTCACCTTCGGCGCGTTGCGCCAGGTGGTGTAGACGTTCCACACGAACGGGATCATCGACGCCGCGAGGATGAAGGAGCCGATGGTGGATACCTGGTTCATCCAGGTGAAGCCGTCCTCCGGCGAGTAGTCCGCGTAGCGGCGGGGCATCCCGTCGACGCCCAGCCAGTGCTGCACGAGGAACGTCGTGTGGAAGCCGACGAAGAGGAGCCAGAAGTGGACCTTGCCGAGGCGCTCGTCGAGCATCCGGCCCGTCATCTTGGGCCACCAGAAGTAGAAGCCCGCGAACATCGCGAACACGACGGTGCCGAAGACCACGTAGTGGAAGTGCGCCACGACGAAGTACGAGTCGGAGAGCTGGAAGTCCAGGGCCGGGCTCGCGAGGATGACACCGGTCAGGCCACCGAAGAGGAACGTGACGAGGAACCCGATCGACCACAGCATCGGTGTGTCGAACGTGAGCTTGCCGCGCCACATCGTGCCGATCCAGTTGAAGAACTTCACGCCGGTCGGGACCGCGATGAACATCGTCATGATCGAGAAGAAGGGCAGCAGGACCGCGCCCGTGACGTACATGTGGTGCGCCCACACCGTCACCGAGAGCGCCGCGATCGAGATCGTCGCGTACACGAGGCCCTTGTAGCCGAAGATCGGCTTGCGGCTGAAGACCGGCAGGATCTCCGAGATGATGCCGAAGAACGGCAGCGCGATGATGTACACCTCGGGGTGCCCGAAGAACCAGAACAGGTGCTGCCAGAGCACCGCTCCCCCGTTGTCCGGGTTGAAGATCTGTGCGCCGAGCCGACGGTCCGCGCCGAGGCCGAGGAGCGCCGCCGCCAGGGGCGGGAACGCCATGAGCACGAGGATGCTCGTGATGAGCGCGTTCCACGTGAAGATCGGCATGCGGAACATGGTCATGCCAGGAGCGCGCATGGTCATGATCGTGGTGATGAAGTTGACCGCACCGAGGATCGTGCCGAAACCGCTGAGTGCCAGCCCGAACACCCACATGTCGCCGCCGACGCCTGGTGAGAACGTCGTGTCCGACAGCGGCGCGTAGGCCGTCCAGCCGAACGACGCGGCACCCTGCGGGGTGAGGAAGCCACCGACCGCGATGAGCGAGCCGAACAGGTAGAACCAGTACGCGACCATGTTGAGGCGCGGGAACGCGACGTCGGGGGCGCCGATCTGCAGCGGCATGATGACGTTCGTGAAGCCCGCGAACAGCGGCGTCGCGAACATCAGCAGCATGATCGTGCCGTGCATCGTGAAGAGCTGGTTGTACTGCTCGCGGCTCTGCACGACCTGCAGCCCGGGCTCGAAGAGCTCCGCGCGGATCAGCAGCGCCATGACGCCGCCGACGAGGAAGAACACGAACGAGCTGATGAGGTACAGGTACCCGATCGTCTTGTGGTCGGTCGAGGTCACCCACTTGACCACGGTCCGCCCGAGCGTCTGACGTCCGGTCCGCAGACCCGGGATCGTCTCGGCTTGCGCCACCATCACTGACCCTCACCTTCCGTGGCCGGCATGTTGCCCGCCGTCTCGCCGTCGTTCTGCGAGCGGTCGTAGGCGTCCGACAGCAGACCCGTCTGGCCCTTGGCGCGCAGGTCCTCGATGTGCTGCTGGTACTCCTGCTCGGAGACGACCTTGACGTTGAAGAGCATGCTCGAGTGCCACTCGCCGCAGAGCTCGGCGCACTTGCCGGCGTACGTCCCCTCGCGGAGCGGCTTGAGCTCGAACGCGTTGGGGTGACCCGGGATCACGTCCTCCTTGTAGAGGAAGGCGGGCACCCAGAACGAGTGGGCGACGTCGCGCGTCGTCAGGTCGAACTTGATCGTCTTGCCGACCGGCAGGTACAGGGTCGGCATGGCCTTGTCCGTGCCCTTGGCGCCGTCGACGAGGTCGTCCTTGGTGAGCGAGCCGACGTCCTGCGCCATGACGCCCACCTCGTGGACGTCCTCGTTCACGTAGTTGAAGTCCCAGCTCCACTGCTTGCCGACGACGCCGATGGTGACGTCGGGGTTGCCGCTGACCTTCTTGATCTCGGTGACGTCGCGGTTCGTGTAAAAGAACAGCACGAGGACCATGACGATCGGCACGACCGTGTACATGATCTCGAGGGGCATGTGGTAGCGGGTCTGGATCGGCAGGGCCTCGTCGCCCTTGCGCTTCCGGTACGCGGCGATGCACCAGATCATCAGGCCCCATGTGATCAGGCCGACGACGAGCGCCGCGATCCAGGAACCGTTCCAGAGGTGGGTGATCCGGGCGGTCTGGTCGGTGACCTGTCCGTCCTCGTAGCCGGGCAGGAAGCCGCGCTTCACTTTGTCGCTCGAGCAGCCGGACGCGAGCAGCGCGACCGAGACGGCGACGGCCGCTCCGACGACGAGCTGCCGCCGGCGGCGGCGGGGGGTGTGCGGGTGCAAGGGGGGCCTTTCACGTCACGTCAGGGCTGACCCGTGGCTCCACGAGTCCTCCGCAAGACCTTCGTTCTCGACACACGAAGCCTAGCGCGCGTTCCCCCGGGTCCGCGCCCGCGCCGCCCCGGACGATCAGCGCAGATCGGGCGGCTCCGTGCCCGGCCCGCCTGATTCCGCGGAAGAGCCCCTCCTTGCTGGCGAACCCCTCCGATCTGTCAGATCGATCGGCGCGTCTAGGGTGGTCGTTGTGACCGATCCCACCCCGTCCCCCGCACCCCTGACGACGACGGACGCGCCCGCGGCGGCCCCCGCGCGCGCGTGGCTCGACGCCTCCGGCGCGGCCCGGGTCCACCCGGTCGCGCGACGCGCGTTCGAGCAGGCGCTCGACGACGGCTGGGCCGACCCGCGGCGCCTGAGCACCGAGGGCCGGCGGGCTCGCGCGCTCCTCGACGGGACCCGCGAGGCCCTCGCGGCGGCCGTCGGCGCGCGCACCGAGGAGGTCCACGTGGCGCCGTCGCACACGGCAGCGCTCCACGCGGCGGTGCTGGGAACCGCGGCCGGACGGCGCCGTGCCGGAACCCGCGCCGTCGCGAGCGCCGTCGAGCGGGCTGCGGTGCTGCACGCGGGCGAGCACGCCGGGCTCGACGTCGTGCGCGTGCCCGTGGCGCGCACGGGCGCGGTGGACCCCGACGCGTTCACGGCGGCGCTCGACGAGGACCCCACGGCGCTCGCCGCGCTGCAGCACGCGAACGGCGAGGTCGGCACGCTCCAACCCGCGGAGGCGGCGCACGCCGCCACGACCGCGCGGGGCGTGCCGCTCCTCGTCGACGGCGGCGCGAGCGTCGGGCACGTGGACGTCGGCCCTGCGTGGGACCTGCTCGCGCTCGACCCGCGCGACTGGGGCTCCGTCCCCGGCGCGGGCGTGCTCGTCGTGCGACGTGGCGTGCGCTGGCGCCCGGTCGCGCCCGAGGACGAGGACCGGTACTTTCCCGGCGGCCCGTCCGTGCCGGCGGCGTTCGCGGCCGCGGCGTCCCTCGAGGCGGTGCTGGCGGACCGCGCCGAGGCGGACCGCCGGCGTCGCGCGCTCGTCGACCGGGTGCGCGCGCGGGTCGCGGCGGAGGTGCCCGACGTCGAGGTCGTCGGCGACCCGGACCTCCGTCTCCCCCACGTCGTGACGTTCTCGTGCCTCTACGTGGACGGCGAGGCGCTCGTCACCGAGCTCGACCGCGCGGGGTTCGCGGTCGGGTCGGGCTCGGCGTGCACCTCGAGCTCGCTCGAGCCGTCCCACGTGCTCGCGGCCATGGGGGTCCTGACGCACGGGAACGTGCGGCTCGGCCTCGATCGCGAGGTCACGACAGACGACGTCGACCGGTTCCTCGACGTGCTGCCCGGCGCCGTCGCGCGGGTGCGGGCGATGCTCGGGGCGCAGGCGCTGTGACCGACGACGCGACCGTCGTGGACGCGCGCGGGCTGCGCTGCCCCCTCCCGGTGATCCGGCTCGCCGCCGCGGCCCGCGACGTCCCGCCCGGCTCCCGCCTGACGGTCCTGGCCACCGACCCCGCGGCCGAGCACGACGTGCCGGCGTGGGCGCGGATGCGCGGTCACGCCTTCGTCGGGTCCGGATACGACGAGGCCGCCGGCACCTGGTCCCTCACTGTCGAGGTGAGAGGCCAGGTGCCGGCGGCCTGAGCCGTATGCCCGGCGCGCCGGGCGGCGTGGGTCAGCTGAACGAGCCGCCGCACGCGCAGGAGCTGCCGGCGTTCGGGTTGTCGATCGTGAAGCCCTGCTTCTCGATCGTGTCCGCGAAGTCGATCGTCGCGCCCTCGAGGTAGGGGACGCTCATGCGGTCCACGACGACCTCGACGCCGTCGTAGTCGCGCAGCGCGTCGCCGTCGAGCACGCGCTCGTCGAAGTAGAGCTGGTAGATGAGGCCGGAGCAGCCGCCGGGCTGGACGGCGACGCGCAGGCGCAGGTCGTCACGGCCCTCCTGCTCGAGGAGGCTGCGGACCTTGTCCGCGGCGACGTCGGTCAGGGCCACGCCGTGGGTGGCGGTCTCGGTCGTCTCGCTCATGTTGGTTCTCCGCTGGTCGCGAGGGGCAGGGCCCCGGGTCTTGGCGCCGACTCGGTCGCGTGCTCAGGCGCCTCCGCCAGCGTCAACCGCGCGTGGCGCGATCCTGTTCCCGGCCGAGCCGGGCACCTCCGACGGACGCCCGAGCCGGTCGTCCCGGCCCAGGTCCGACGACGCCGCGGGGGCGCCGTCCCAATCAGCGTACGCCCCGGCGACGGCCCGCGCGGCGTGCGGGCCGACCGACGGACGGGCCCGCGAGCGGCCTCCGGCACCGTGCGATGATCGACCCGTGACCACGCTGCTCGAGACGTTCGGCGGAGCCGGCTTCCAGGAGCCCGCCCCCTCTCCCCTGCTCCTCCTGGGCCAGGGTCGCGACCTCGCCTCCGAGCGGGGCGTCGAGTGTGCCGGGGCGCTCCCGGCCGCCTCCGACCCCGACCTCGTCGAGCGGGCCGTCGCCGCGCGCGCCGCGCTCGGGGACCGGGCGTTCGTGCTCGGGCACCACTACCAGCGCGACGAGGTGATCCGCTTCGCGGACGTCACGGGCGACTCCTTCAAGCTCGCGCGCGAGGCCGCTGCTCGTCCGGACGCGGAGTTCGTGCTCTTCTGCGGCGTCCACTTCATGGCGGAGTCCGCCGACATCCTGACCTCGGACGCCCAGCAGGTCGTCCTGCCGGACCTCGCGGCGGGCTGCTCGATGGCGGACATGGCCGCGATCGACCAGGTCGACGAGGCGTGGGACGTCCTCGAGGACCTCGGGCTCGCGGGCCGTACGGTCCCGGTGACCTACATGAACTCGTCGGCCGCGATCAAGGCGTTCACGGGGCGACACGGCGGCACGGTCTGCACGTCGTCGAACGCCGAGGTCGCGCTGCGCTGGGCGTTCGAGCAGGCCGACGCCGCGGGCGCCGCACAGGGCGCGGGCGACGGCTCGGGCAAGATCCTCTTCCTCCCCGACCAGCACCTGGGCCGCAACACCGCCGTGCTGCGGCTGGGCATCCCGCTCGAGGCGTGCGTCGTCTACGACCCGCGCAAGCCCGACGGCGGCCTGACCGAGGCCGAGCTCGCGGCGGCCCGCGTGATCCTGTGGCGCGGGCACTGCTCCGTGCACGGCCGCTTCTCGGCCGGCAACGTCGAGGCGATCCGCGCGGCCGTGCCGGACGTGACCGTCATGGTCCACCCCGAGTGCAAGCACGAGGTCGTCACGGCAGCGGACGAGGTGGGCTCGACCGAGTTCATCATCAAGGCGCTCGACGCCGCGGAGCCCGGGTCGTCGTGGGCGATCGGCACGGAGCTCAACCTGGTGCGCCGCCTCGCGGCCCAGCACCCGGAGCTCCAGGTCCACTACCTCGACTCCACGGTGTGCTTCTGCTCGACCATGAACCGGATCGACCTGCCGCACCTCGTGTGGGCGATGGAGCAGCTCGTCGAGGGCCGTGTCGTGAACCGGATCGTGGTGGACGCCGACGACGCCCACTGGGCGCGCGTGGCGCTCGACCAGATGCTCGCGCTCCCCGGCATCTGACCGGGCGCCGAGATCGACGAGGCCGAGAACTACCCGAGACCTCGAGTCTCGGGTAGTAGCCTGGCCGGGTGACCCGCCAGATCCAGCTCGCGCTCGCCGCCGTGCGCCCGCGCCAGGCCGACCCGTCCGTCCCCGTCCTCGGCCCGTCGATCACCCGGATGCGCGTCCACCCGGGCGACCTCGACTACTACTGGCACGTCAACAACGGCACGTACCTCCAGATGATGGACGTCGCGCGTACGAACTACATGGCGGACATCGACGCCCTCGGCGCGCTCAAGGAGCGCGGCTGGTACGCCGTCGTCGCCGCGTCGACAATGAAGTACCGGCGCTCGCTCAAGCTCGGAGAGCGGTTCGAGATCCGCACCCGTGTGCTCGGCTGGGACGACCGCGTCGTCTACATGGAGCAGTCGTTCTGGCGGGGCGACGACCTGAGTGCTCGCGGTCTCGTCGCCGGGCGGTTCCTGCACCGCGACGGCACCCGCGTCCCCGCGCCCGACGTGATCGCCTTCCTCGCGTCCCTGCACGGCCGCGCGGTCGAGGAGCCCGAGCTGCCCGACGACGTCGCCGCCTGGGCGCGCGCCGTGGACGTCGCCCCCCGCTGACGTCGGCACGCGACATGGCGGGCGCGCAGGGAACGCCCAGGAGCCTCGACTATCCTCGACCCGTGGCCCTCCTTCGCAACAAGCAGTCCGAGACCCCCGAGCCGACCCCGGCGCCCGAGCCGCTGCCCGTCGACGGCAAGGGTCGCGCGACGCCCAAGCGCAAGGACTCCGAGGCCGCGAACAAGCGCCCGCTCGTCCCGACCGACCGCCGTGCCGCCGGTCGCGACGCGAAGACGGCGCAGCGCGAGGCGCGCGCCCGCCAGTACCAGGCCATGAAGGCGGGCGACGAGCGCTACCTGCCCGCCAAGGACAAGGGCCCCGTCCGCCGCTACGCGCGCGACTACGTGGACGCGCGCTGGAACATCGCCGAGTACTTCCTGCCGGTCGCGCTCGTGTTCTTCGTCGTGATGATCGTCACGACCGGCCGCAACACCGCGACCTCGTTCGTCATCCTCGTCGCGCTCTACGCGCTCGTGCTGGTCGCCGTCGTCGACGCCGTGATCATGTGGTTCGGGCTCAAGAAGCGCATCCGCACCAAGTTCGGCGAGGTCCCCAAGGGCACCGCGTTCTACTCGGTCATGCGCGCGTTCCAGCTCCGCCGGTCGCGGATGCCGAAGCCGGTGCACGCCAAGCACGGCGTCTACCCGGAGTGACGTCCGTCCGCCGCGCCCGCCCGGAGCGCGGCGGTCCAGTCCGGTCGAGCCGGTCAGCCCACGCGCAGCGGGACGACCGGCGCCGCCGCTTCACCCTCGTGCAGCACGGTCGCCGACGCGACACCCTGCTCGGCGAGCGTGCGCCACGTCTCCCCGAGCCACTGCTCTGCGTCGTACTGGTTGGTGAACAGCGGGCTCACCGGGTCGGCGAGCTCGCGCCCGTCGCCGTCGACGAACCGCCAGGTCCACTGCGGCCTGATCATCTACGTCCTCCCCCTCAGCGTGCCGGCTCGGCCGACGTCAGCGCGCGGTTGATCCGCGACGCCCAGAACGGACCCTCGTAGATGAACGCCGTGTAGCCCTGGAGCAGGTCGGCGCCCGCCTCGAGGTACGCCCGCGCGTCGTCCACGGTGGTGATGCCGCCCACGCCGATGATGACCGGTCCCTGGCCGAGCCGCGCGCGCAGCCGCCTCACGACGTCGAGCCCGCGCGGCAGCAGCGGCGGCCCCGAGAGCCCACCGGGGCCGAGGTCGTGCGAGATCGTCGTGTTGACCGCGACCACGCCGTCCAGCCCGAGCTCGAGGACGAGGTCCGCGACGGCGTCGACGTCGTCGTCCGCGAGGTCGGGCGCGATCTTCACGAGCAGCGGGACCCGCGGCGCGCGCGAGCCGGCGGTCGCGGCGTCCGCGGCCTCGCGGACGGCGACGAGGATGGGGCGAAGGGACTCCACGGACTGCAGGTCACGCAGCCCGGGGGTGTTCGGCGACGACACGTTGACCACGAGGTAGTCGGCGTGCGGCGCGAGCAGCCCGGCGCTCGTCGCGTAGTCGGCGGCGGCATCCTCGGCGGGTGTGACCTTCGTCTTGCCGATGTTCGCCCCGACGACGACGGCACGCCCGCCCGAGGTCGTGCGCAGCTTGCGCAGTCGCTCGGCCGCAGCGGCGGCGCCCCGGTTGTTGAAGCCCATCCGGTTGCGGATGGCGCGCTGGTCGAGCACGCGGAACAGACGCGGCTTGTCGTTGCCGGGTTGCGCGTGGGCCGTGACGGTGCCGATCTCCACGAACGCGAACCCGATCGTCGCGAGACCGCGGACGGCGAGCGCGTCCTTGTCGAACCCGCCCGCGAGCCCCAGCGGGGCGGGGAACGAGCGACCGAGGGCCTGCACGGAGCCCGGACCGCGCGTCGTGCTCTCCGCGAAGGGCGCGAGCGTACGGCGCACGACCGTCCGCACGCCGGGCACGACGCCTACCGCACGGATCACCGGGAACGCGAGGTGGTGGGCGCGCTCGGGGTCGAGGTGCCGGAAGAAGCCCTGGAACAGGGCGTCGTAGACCTTCACGCAGACATTCCTTCCCGGGCAGCACGCGGGCGCGTGTGCCACAGCCACCACAGACCGACGAACGGCAGGACCAGCGGGATGTAGCCGTACCCGGACCCGAAGCTCGACCACACGGTCGACGCGGGGAACGCGTCGGGGTCGGCGAGGGACGCGATCCCGACGGCCAGGACCCCCACGAGCTCGACCGAACAGGACACCCAGGCGACGCCGCGCCAGGCCCCGCCGCGCCACAGGGCGACGGTCGCGAGCACGTACACGACGGCGGCCAGCAGGGACAGCAGGTACGCGACGGGCGCGTCCGAGAACTTCGTCGCGAGCTCGTAGCTCGCGCGTCCCGTCGCCGCGAGCGCCAGGATCCCGTACACGGCCACGAGCACGCGCCCGAACCCGGCCCGGGTGGGCGGCGCCTCGTCGTGCGTCGGGTCGTGGTGCTCGGCGGTCACGGCGGTCTCCTCGGTGTCGGTCGGCTCGAGGCGGGGCACGTCAGCCCGCCCAGACCTGGGTCATGCGCAGCTGCAGGAACGCGACCGTCACGGCGGCGAGCAGCAGCACCACGGAGCTCCAGCGGGTGCGCTCGGCGAACGCGACCGCGGCCGCGAACGGGAGCACGAGCAGCGAGGCCGCGACGTACCCCCAGAACAGGCCCGGGCTGCTCACGCTCTCGGAGCCGGTGAGCAGGACGCCCGCGACGACCGCCTCGACGACGAGCAGCCCCTCGACGACCGATGCGCCCCAGAGCTGGCGCAGGACCACCGGGCGGTCCCGGTACACGAACCATCCCGCCCACGCGGCGAGCGCCAGGCTCGCGGCGACCACGAGCACGGTGAGGGGGAGGGTCACGCCCCGCAGCCTACCGGGCGTGCCCGATCCGCCCCGGAGCCCGGCCGACGGCTGGGCGTTAGCATCGCCGGGTGACCGACCTCACCGTGACCAGCACCTCCCCCGCCTCCCTCGACGTCGACGCCCTCGTCGTCGGCGCCGTCCGTACCGAGCTCGGGCCGCGCGTCCTCGCGGACGCCCTGCCGGCCGCAGCCGCGACCCGGCTCGCCTCGCTCGCCCCCGCGCTCGGCATCACCGGCGCGCCCGACGACGTCCACCGCTTCCCCGCGCCCGACGGCGTCGCGGCGCGCGTGGTCGTCGTGACGGGGCTGGGCTCCGACCCTGACGACGCCGAGGCCCTGCGCCGTGGCGCGGGCGCCGCGGTCCGCACCCTCGCGGGGACGGCGTCGGTCGCCGTCGCGCTGCCCGTCGCGTCCGACGCCGCCGTGTCGGCCGTGCTCGAGGGCTCCGCGCTCGGCGCGTACGCGTTCGACCGCTACACGACCGACCCCGAGAAGCCGGCCGCCGTCGGCGCGGTGCAGGTCGTCGTGCCGGACGCGAAGGCCGCGCGCGACGCCGTCGAGCGGGCGCGCGTGCTCGCCACGTCGGTGCACCTGGTCCGCGACCTCGTCAACGCCGCACCGAACGACCTGTACCCCGAGGCCTTCGCGGGCGCCGCAAAGGACGCGGCCAAGGGCACGGGCGTCAAGGTGACCGTGCTCGACGACAAGGCGCTCGCCTCGGGTGGCTACGGCGGCCTGGTCGCCGTCGGCCAGGGCTCGGTGCGCGGCCCGCGCCTCGTCAAGGTCGCGTGGTCGCCGTCGAAGCCGGCCGCGAAGGTCGCGCTCGTCGGCAAGGGCATCACGTTCGACTCGGGCGGCATCTCGCTCAAGCCGCCGACCTCGATGGTCGCGATGAAGTCCGACATGGCGGGCGCCGCCGCGGTGCTGGGGACGGTCCTGGCCGCGGCCCGGCTCAAGCTGCCGGTCGCCGTGACCGGGTGGCTGTGCCTCGCCGAGAACATGCCGTCGGGCACCGCGCAGCGGCCGAGCGACGTCATCACGATCCGCGGCGGCAAGACGGTCGAGGTGCTCAACACCGACGCCGAGGGCCGGCTCGTCCTCGCGGACGGCCTCGTCGCGGCGCTCGAGGAGGGACCGGACGTCGTCCTCGACGTCGCGACGCTCACGGGCGCGCAGATGGTCGCGCTGGGGGCGCGCGTGTCCGCGGTCATGGGGTCCGACGACGTCCGTGACGAGGTCGTGGCCGCGGCGGGGCGCGCGGGCGAGCAGTTCTGGCCGATGCCTCTGCCGGCGGAGCTGCGCGAGTCGCTCGCGTCGAAGGTCGCGGACATCGCGAACATCGGCGAGCGCCACGGCGGGATGCTCGTCGCGGGCCTGTTCCTCAAGGACTTCGTCGGCCAGACGCCGTGGGCGCACCTCGACATCGCCGGGCCCGCGTTCAACGAGTCGTCGGCGTTCGGCTACACGCCCGTCGGCGGCACGGGCGTCGCGGTGCGCACGCTCCTCGAGCTGGTCGAGTCGCGCGGGAACCGCGGCTGACCACCGCGCCGCGCGGGCCGGGCCGCGGCGGCCGCCGTGGCCCGGCCCGTCGCGTCTCGCCTCAGGCCTCGCCGCGACGACGGCGCGTGTTCCACTCCCGCATGCGCTGCGGGTAGCCCGTGCGGCGCACGTCGTACAGGGGGATGCCGAGCTCGTCCGCGAGGCCCCGCGCGGCCTTCTCGTCGGGCACGCGGCGGCGCGTCCACTCCCCCGTCGTGGCGATGAGGAGGAGCGTCGACGGCATGTCGCCCGTCGCGGGCTCGAGGTAAGCCTCGACGCCGACCCGCGTGGTGACGAACGTCCGGAAGTGCTCGGTCGTGGCGCGGCGCGCGTCGGCCTGGGAGGGCGGACCGCCGGCCGCGGGGCGCGACGACGAGCCGGACGGTCGGGAGAACAGGCGGCGCAGCCGGGACATGCGCGTAGCGTAGCCGGGCCGCCGGGGTGCAACCCGGGTGCGAGCACGCTCACACCTGCGCCGATTGGGGCACGCGGGGCGTTGGTGCCAAGATGGGTCGGTGGGCCTGGAGCCCGCACGCCCGGGCCTTGACCCGTCGGACGAACATCGCAGGAGGAGCACGTGGCCGAGACCCGCACGTTCGACGTCGTCGTGCTGGGCGGCGGGAGCGGCGGGTACGCGACGGCGCTGCGAGCCGCGCAGCTGGGCCTCACGGTCGCCCTGGTCGAGGAGGACAAGCTCGGCGGCACCTGCCTGCACCGCGGCTGCATCCCCACCAAGGCGCTGCTGCACGCGGCCGAGGTCGCCGACGCCGCCCGCGAGTCCGAGGCGTTCGGCGTGCGCGCCACGTTCGACGGCATCGACATGGCCGCCCTCGCGTCGTACAAGGACGGCGTCGTCGCGGGCCTCTACAAGGGCCTGCAGGGTCTCGTCTCGTCGCGCGGCATCACGCTCGTCGCGGGCCACGGCACGCTCGTCTCCCCCGACACCGTCGAGGTCGACGGCGAGCGCTACACCGGGCGCAACGTCGTCCTCGCGACCGGCTCCTACTCCCGCACGCTGCCGGGCATCGAGATCGGCGGCCGCGTCATCACGTCCGAGCAGGCGCTCGAGCTCGACTACGTCCCCCGGTCCGCGCTCGTCCTCGGCGGCGGCGTGATCGGCGTCGAGTTCGCGTCCGTGTGGCGCTCGTTCGGGGCCGACGTGCACGTCGTCGAGGCGCTCGACCACCTGGTTCCCGCCGAGGACGAGGCCGTCTCCAAGGCGCTCGAGCGGGCGTTCCGCAAGCGCGGGATCGGCTTCACGCTCGGCGACCGCTTCGCCTCCCTCGCCGAGACCGACTCCGGCGTCCGCATGACGCTCGAGTCCGGCAAGGCGCTCGACGCCGAGGTCCTCCTCGTCGCCGTCGGGCGCGGCCCCCGGACCGCGGGGCTCGGGTTCGAGGAGCAGGGCGTGCGGCTCGACCGCGGGTTCGTGCTCGTCGACGAGCGGCTCCGCACGGGCGTCGGCAACGTGTACGCGACGGGTGACATCGTGCCGGGCCTCCAGCTCGCGCACCGCGGCTTCGCGCAGGGCATCTACGTCGCCGAGCAGATCGCCGGCCTCGACCCCGCCCCGATCGACGAGTCCGGCATCCCGCGCGTCACCTACTCGGACCCGGAGATCGCGTCCGTCGGGCTCACCGAGGCCGCCGCCCGTGACCGGTTCGGCGCCGAGACCGTCGAGACGCTCGACTACAACCTCGCCGGCAACGGCCGGAGCAAGATCCTCGCGACGCAGGGCTTCGTCAAGCTCGTGCGCCGCAAGGACGGCCCCGTCGTCGGCGTCCACCTCGTCGGGGCCCGCGTCGGCGAGCTCGTCGGCGAGGCCCAGCTCATCGTGAACTGGGAGGCGCATCCCGAGGACGTCGCCGCCCTGGTCCACGCCCATCCCACGCAGAACGAAGCCCTGGGCGAGGCACACCTCGCCCTGGCCGGCAAGCCTCTGCACGCCCACAACTGACGACACAATCGAAGGAGACCCCCAGGTCATGTCCGAAAACGTGCAGATGCCGGCTCTCGGCGAGTCCGTCACCGAGGGCACCGTCACGCGCTGGCTCAAGCAGGTCGGCGACGACATCGCCGTCGACGAGCCCCTGCTCGAGGTCTCGACCGACAAGGTCGACACCGAGATCCCGTCCCCCGTCGCGGGCAAGCTCGAGCAGATCCTCGTCCAGGAGGACGAGACCGTCGAGGTCGGCGCCGTCCTCGCCGTGATCGGCGACGGCTCCGGTGCCGGTGCCGCGGCCCCCGCCGCCGACGAGGCGCCCGCGGCGGCCGCCGAGCCCGAGCCCGAGCCGGCCCCCGCCCAGCCCGAGTCCGCCCCTGCCCCCGCGCCGGAGGCGCCCGCCGAGCCCGAGCCCGCTCCGGCGGCGGCCCCGGCCGCGCCGCAGGGTGGCGGCGAGGAGATCAAGCTCCCCGCGCTCGGCGAGTCCGTCACCGAGGGCACCGTGACCCGCTGGCTCAAGCAGGTCGGCGACGCCGTCGAGGTCGACGAGCCGCTGCTCGAGGTCTCGACCGACAAGGTCGACACCGAGATCCCGTCCCCCGTCGCCGGCACGCTGCAGCAGATCCTCGTCCAGGAGGACGAGACCGTCGAGGTCGGTGCCGTGCTCGCCGTCGTCGGCTCGGGTGCTGCCGCTCCCGAGGCCCCGGCGCCCGCCGCCGCCCCTGAGCCTGCCGCCGCGCCCGAGCCCGCGCCCGCCCCGGCTGCGGAACCCGCACCGGCCCCCGCGCCCGAGCCTGCGTCCGTCCAGGAGCCCGCCGCGCCCGCGACGCCGGCCCCTGCGGCGGCCCCGGCACCGGCTCCCGCCGCTGCGCCCGCGACCGGTGGCAAGTCCTACCTCACGCCGCTGGTGCGCAAGCTCGCCGCGGACAAGGGCGTGGACCTGTCGGCGGTCACCGGCACCGGCGTGGGTGGGCGCATCCGCAAGGAGGACGTCCTCGAGGCCGCCCGCAAGGCCGAGGAGGCTGCCGCGGCGCCCGCTCCTGCCGCTGCAGCGGCGCCGACCCCGGCCGCCGCGCCGAAGACGGCGCTCGAGACCTCGCCGCTGCGCGGGACCACCGAGAAGGCGACCCGCCTGCGCAAGATCGTGGCGGAGCGCATGGTCGAGGCCCTGCAGACGCAGGCGCAGCTGACCACGGTCGTCGAGGTCGACGTGACGAAGGTCGCGGCGCTCCGCGCCCGGGCGAAGGAGGGCTTCAAGGCGCGCGAGGGCGCGAACCTCACGTTCCTGCCGTTCTTCACCCTCGCGGCGATCGAGGCGCTCAAGGCGTACCCGAAGGTCAACGCGTCGTTCGACGGCGAGACCATCACCTACCCGGCGCACGAGAACGTGGGCATCGCGGTCGACACGCCGCGCGGCCTCGTCGTCCCGGTCATCAAGGACGCGGGCGACCTCAACATCGGCGGGATCGCGCGGAAGATCGTCGACCTCGCCGGCCGGACCCGTGACAACAAGGTCGGCCCCGACGAGCTCACCGGCGCGACCTTCACGATCACGAACACCGGGTCGGGCGGCGCGCTCATCGACACGCCGATCGTCCCGGGCGGCACGTCCGCGATCCTCGGCACGGGCACGATCGTCAAGCGCCCTGCGGTGATCAAGGACGCGGACGGGAACGACGTGATCGGTATCCGGTCGCTCTGCTACATCTTCCTGTCCTACGACCACCGTCTCGTCGACGGCGCGGACGCGGCGCGGTTCCTCACCGCCATCAAGGCCCGCATCGAGGAGGGCGCCTTCGAGGCCGAGGTCGGCCTCTGACGGCTCCGCTCCCCGAGGCCCTGACCGGCCTCCGGCGCTGACCGCACGACGGCGCCCTCGTCCACGGACGGGGGCGCCGTCGTCGTCCCCGTCTGCCAGAACCTCACCGCCGTATACCGCCGTGAGGTTCTGACAACCGCGCCGAAGGTCATGGGCTAGCGTCGACAGGTATGGAAGACCCCCGCGTCCGCACGGTCGTCGTCGCCGGCGCAGGCGGCCTGATCGGTGCCCGCCTCGTGACGTCGCTGGTCGCCGACGGCGTCCGGGTGCGCCGCCTGGTCCGGCCCGGCACCGCAGACCGCGACCGGCGCGACGGTGTCACCCCGGTGCCGTGGGATCCCGACCGCGGTGTCCTGGCACCGGACGCGCTCGACGACGTCGACGTCGTCGTGAACCTCGGCGGCGCGGGCATCGGGGAGCGGCGCTGGACCCAGCGGTACCGCGCGGTCCTCCGGAGCTCGCGGCTCGCCGGGACAGGCCTGCTGGCCCGCGAGCTCGCGAGGCGCGGCCCCGGCGCCCCGGCGCTCGTCCAGGCGTCGGCGATGGGCGTCTACGGCGACCGCGGCGACGAACCGCTCCCGGAGACCGCCCACCGGGGCGACGGCTTCCTCGCCGACCTCGTGACGGACTGGGAGGCCGCCACGGATCCCGCCCGGGACGCCGGGGTGCGGGTCGTCCTCCTCCGCACGTCGCTCGTGCTCACCCCGGCGGGCGGTGCGCTCGGACGCCTGCTTCCGCTCCTGCGCCTCGGGCTCGGCGGGCCGCTCGGCGACGGACGCGCGTACTGGAGCTGGATCACCCTCCATGACCACGTGCGCGCGATCCGCCACCTGGCGGCGTCCGGCGTCCACGGACCCGTGAACCTCGCGACGCCCGACCCGGTCCGCAACGCGGAGCTCGTCCGTGCCCTGGCTCGCGCCCTGCACCGACCGGCGGTCCTGCGCGTGCCGGCACCGGCGCTACGGCTCGCGCTCGGGGGCTTCGCGGGCGACGTCCTCGCGTCCGCGCGGCTCGTGCCGCGAGTCCTGGAGGCGGACGGTTTCCACTGGGACCACGCACGGCTCGACGACGCCGTCGCGTGGCTGGTCGACGGCGGCGACGCCGTCCGGCCCTGACCCGTCGCGCGCGGACGCGGGGCGGTCGACGCCCGGTCAGCCGGCCTCGACGACGCGTACGCGCCAGCCGTGCGCGGTCCACGCCAGGGCGAGCCTGTCGGTGCGCTCGGCGGCCGCCGGCACGGTGGTCTGGGACCCGTCCTTCGCGCGCAGCGTGTACGCGCCGATCGCGTAGGTCACGTCGACCGTGGCGGCCGTCTCCCCCGACGCCGTCACGGTGGTCCTCGCGACGTCGACGGGCGGCGCACTGACGATCACCCCGCGCTCAGCGACCCGCGCGACCAGGGCGTCGTCGGCGGCGCGGGCCGGCGATCCCGCCAGCGTGACCGCGTCGCTCGCCGTCGCGCCGGCGAGCATCGCGCCCCGCCGCTCGGTCAGCTCGCGCGCCGCGAGGTCGGGCCGGTCGCGCTCGAGCGTGGCGTCGGTCGGGGCGGCCGCGGTCGCGGGGCCGGCCGCCTCGACGCCGCGCCCCTGCCCGGCCGGCCCGGCGTCCGGCGCCCAGGGCCGCAGGACGAGCAGCGTTCCCGTGACCAGCACGACCCCCGCCGCGGCTCCCGCCGCCACGGTGCGGGTCCGCCGGCGGCGCAGGCGTGCGGCGGCACGCTCCCGGCGACCTCCGGCGTCGACGTGAGCGCGTCGCGGCCTGCCGGGGGCGGCGAGCGCGCGGGCACGGACGAGGGTGTCCTCGAGCGGGTCGGCGGTGCGAGGCGGGACCACGCGCCGCCGCGGCACCTCGGAGACCGGCCGGCGCACGACGCCCCGGACCGGACGGGGTGGTGCCGCCTCCCCCGGCCCCGGTCCTGACGCGCGGACCGCCGCGTCGCCGGCGACGGGCTCGACCGGCTGTCCCGTGCGAGCGACCTGACCCGACGACCCGTCCGGCTCGCGCCCCGCACCGCGCGCGGCGCCGTCGGCCGCGTCGGTCTGCGGGCTGCTCGACGAGGTGACCACCTCACGCGGCCTGGCCGACCGGCCGAAGGCGACGGCGGCGAGCGCGCCCAGGTCGGGGACGGTGACCGGCTCGGGCGTGACGGTGACGGCGGCACGCTGCGCGAGCTCCTCGGCGGTGCGGGGCGCGTCGGGCGCGGTACCGCTCGCGGCGCCGTCGAGGAGCGCGGCGAGGGCCGCGACCTCGGTGGCGCGCCGGGCGTCGGGGACGTGCGACGGGTCCGCGGAGGGTCCGTCCGCCGGGTCGGCGCCGTCCGCGACGACGCCTCGGGCGAGGGCTGCGAGCGCCCGCACGTCCCCGGCGGGCGACGAGGCCGCGTCGGGCGCCCGCACGGTCGGGCGCAGGTGGGCCCCGCCGTCGTCGTCGACGACCACGTCGTCCGGAGTGAGGCTCCCCTGCGTGAGCCCGGCCCCGTGCAGCGCGCCGAGGGCGTGCCCGAGCCCTGTGACGATCGTCACGGCCTCGCCGGCCCGCAGCGCACCCCGCCGGGCGAGCACGTCCCGCAGGGTCGTGCCCGACGGGCCCCGCAGCACGACGGCGACCTCGCCCCCGGCTTCGACGACGGTCGCGACGCGAGCCAGGTGCGCGTGCTCGACGGTCCGCAGCCGTGCGAGCCGCTCGTCGGTCCCTGCCGGCAACGCGGCGCGGCGAAGGACGTGGAGGGTGCAGGGGGCGCCGTCGGGAGCGCGGACCGCCCAGGCGCGGCCGGCGCGCGCGGCCCCGGTGTACCCGGCGGCCTGGAGCGCCTCGCGCACCGGCCCGCCCGGGACGTCGACGACGGCGCCCGTGTCGTCCGGCCGGCGTCCGGCGGGTTCGCTCGGACCTGTCATGGGCCCATCGAACAGGAAACCGGGTGCTCGTACGTCGGTTGTCCACAGCGAGGGCGGACGCCTGCCGGAGCATCCTCGGACGGGGGCTAGCCTGGGTCGCATGCGCTTCGCTCCGCTCGGGCTCGGCACGGTCCACTCCCCCTATCAGCCGACGTGGGAGCTGCAGCGCAGCATCCATGCCGAGGTCGCGGCGGGCGAACGTCAGGACACCGTGCTCCTGGTCGAGCACGAGCCCGTCTACACGGCCGGGCGGCGCACCCACCGCGACGAGCGTCCCGACGACGGCACACCCGTCGTCGACGTGGACCGCGGCGGCAAGGTCACGTGGCACGGCCCGGGCCAGCTCGTCGCGTATCCCATCGTGCGGCTGCGTGCCCCGATCGACGTGGTCGCCTATGTGCGGTGCCTCGAGCAGGCCGTGATCGACGTGTGCGCCGAGCTCGGGCTCGCGACCGTCCGCGTCGAGGGGCGGTCGGGGGTCTGGTTCGCCGCCGACGGCGCGCGGCGCGAGCGCAAGGTCTGCGCGATCGGCGTGCGCGTCGCGAAGGGCGTGACCATGCACGGGCTCGCCCTCAACTGCAACCCGGACCTCGGGGAGTACGGCCGGATCGTGCCGTGCGGCATCACCGACGCCGACGTGACGTCGCTGTCGGCCGAGCTCGGCCGCACGGTGACGATCCAGGACGTCCTCCCCCTGCTCGAGCGCTCCCTCACCCGGGCGCTCGCCACGGTCGTGGCGGACCCGCCGACGGCCTCCACGCCCAGCCCCGAGACGCCCGCGCTCCGCGGGACCGGCGCGCCCGCGCTGCCGTAGGCTGAACGACACCCCATGCCGCCCCCGACCGGGGCCGGCGACCACCACCTGGGAGACAGCGTGACCATCGCACCCGAGGGCCGTCGCATGCTGCGCATCGAGGCCCGCAACGCCGCGACCCCCATCGAGAAGAAGCCGTCCTGGATCAAGACGCGCGCCACGATGGGTCCCGAGTACACCGAGCTCAAGGGCCTGGTGCGCTCGGAGGGACTGCACACGGTGTGCGAGGAAGCGGGCTGTCCCAACATCTTCGAGTGCTGGGAGGACCGCGAAGCGACGTTCCTCATCGGTGGCGACCAGTGCACGCGGCGCTGCGACTTCTGCCAGATCGACACGGGCAAGCCCGCCGACTTCGACGCTGACGAGCCACGTCGCGTCGCCGAGTCGGTCCAGGCGATGGGGCTGCGCTACTCGACCGTCACGGGCGTCGCGCGCGACGACCTGGCCGACGGCGGCGCCTGGCTGTACGCGGAGACCGTCCGCCAGATCCACGCGATGAACCCCGGCACGGGCGTCGAGCTCCTCATCCCGGACTTCAACGCGATCCCCGAGCTGCTCGACGAGGTCTTCGGGTCGCGCCCCGAGGTCCTCGCGCACAACCTCGAGACCGTCCCCCGCATCTTCAAGCAGATCCGCCCCGGCTTCCGCTACGACCGGTCGCTGTCCGTGCTCACGCAGGCGCGCGAGGCCGGGCTCGTGACCAAGTCGAACCTCATCCTCGGCATGGGCGAGACGATCGACGAGGCGAAGTCGGCCCTCCAGGACCTGCACGACGCCGGCTGCGACCTCATCACGATCACCCAGTACCTGCGCCCGTCGCTGCGCCACCACCCGATCGACCGCTGGGTCAAGCCGGAGGAGTTCGTGGAGCTGTCGGACGAGGCCGAGCGGATCGGGTTCCTCGGGGTCATGTCCGGCCCGCTGGTGCGCTCGTCGTACCGCGCCGGCCGCCTGTGGGGGCAGGCGATGACGCGCCGCGGCGAGACGATCCCCGCCGCGCTCGCGCACCTCGCGGAGCCGACGACGTCGCGCCAGGAGGCCGCGTCGCTGCTCGCGCGCTGAGGCGCGGCCGGGCCCGTCCGCCGGCCGTCGAGCGAGGCGCCGTCGTCACCCGGCGACGGCGCCTCGCTCGTCCCGCGCCCCGGTAGACTGCCGGATTATGGCCCGCACCAAGGACACCTCGAAGGGCGCCGGCACCGAGACGGCGAGCGCGCCCCAGCAGAAGAAGCAGCGCTGGTACCACCAGGTGTGGTCCGCGTACACGATGACGCGTCGCAGCGACCCCGCGGTCACGTGGTGGGTCCTCGGCGTGTTCGTCGGCGTCGCCGCCGTCGCGACACTGATCGGCTTCCTGTTCGGCGGGCACTGGATCTCCGGGCTCATCGTCGGCGTACCGTTCGGCCTGCTCGGCGGCATGTTCGTGCTGACGCGTCGCGCGGAGGCCGCGGCCTACCAGCAGATCGAGGGCAAGCCGGGCGCCACGCGCGCCGCGCTCGGGTCGGTCCGCCGCGGCGGCTGGAGCTTCGACGAGGAGCCCGTCGCGTTCGAGGCCCGCAGCCAGGACCTCGTGTTCCGCGGCGTCGGGCGCGCGGGCGTGCTGCTGGTCGGCGAGGCCCCGTCGGGCCGCGCGACCCGGCTGCTCGAGGCCGAGCGCAAGCGCACGGCGCGCGTCGTCGCCGGCGTCCCGATCACCACGCTCGAGTGCGGCAACGGCGAGGGCCAGGTCCCGCTCCGCAAGCTCGTGAAGACGGTCCAGAAGATGAAGCCGACGCTCACGAAGGCGGAGGTCGCCGAGGTCTCGAAGCGCCTGCGCGCGCTCGGCGGCGCGAAGCTCCCGATCCCCAAGGGCATCGACCCGACGCGCGTCCGCCCGGACCGCAAGAGCCTGCGCGGCCGCTGACCGCGGACGCGCAGAAGCCCCGTGCCCGACGTCGTCGGGCACGGGGCTTCGTCGCGTCACGGCTCGTGCAGCACGGCGCCTGACGACGGTGCGGGCGCCAACGCGCCCTCCTGACGTAGCACTGTTCGCTCGAGGTAGCAGGGACTCCGCGCTACCTCGAGCGAGAAGCGCTACCTCGGCGCACGTTCCCTGACGGCGCGGCGCTCAGCGTCGGACGATCGCCGTCCCGGCGGCGCGGTCGTGCAGGCCACGGCCGTCGCCGTCCCACACGACGGCGGGGATGACCAGGCACACGAGGACCGACCGCACGAGGGCGCGCAGCGGACCGGGGGGCACGTCGGGCGCGTCGGCCACCAGGCGCCGGACGCGGAGACCGAGCACACGGTGCCCGACGGTGAACCCGGCCGTCCCGACGAGGACGACGTTCTCACCGAGGAAGATCAGGAGCGTGGCCCACGAGTTGCCGCCGAAGAAGCCCGCGCTCACGGCCCAGCACAGCGCCCAGTCGATGATCAGCGCGAGGATCCGGCGGCCGAGGGGCGCGAGCGAGCCAGGGCCGTCCGGGGGCAGGCCGAGCCGCGCGCCGCGGGTGGACGGGCCGCCGGGCGTGCCCTCGAGCCAGGAGCCGATCTCGTCGCGTGACACCACGGGACCAGGGTACGGGGGCCGCCTGAGCACAGGACGCCGTCGGGACGCCTGTCCGTCACCATCGTGAGACGAACTCGTCACACGGTGGACGCACGCGTAACGTGCCTGAAACACGACCTACACGGCGGCGAAACCGCCTCGCCCTAGGTTCGAGACGCCCCGAGACGGGGCTCCACCGATCAAGGAGTTCATCGCATGTTCAAGAGCGCGGAAGAGGCGATCGCCTTCACGCGGGAGCAGGATGTCGAGTTCGTCGACGTGCGTTTCTGCGACCTGCCGGGCGTCCAGCAGCACTTCAACATCCCGATCTCGGAGTTCGAGGACGCCGCGTTCACCGACGGCATGATGTTCGACGGCTCGTCGATCCGTGGCTTCCAGGCCATCCACGAGTCGGACATGAAGCTCATCCCCGACGTCGAGACCGCGTTCGTCGACCCGTTCCGGAAGCACAAGACGCTCGTCGTCAACTTCTCGATCGTCGACCCGTTCACGGACGAGGCCTACTCGCGCGACCCGCGCAACATCGCCGCCAAGGCGGAGGCGTACCTCCGCTCGACCGGAATCGCGGACACCGCGTTCTTCGCCCCCGAGGCCGAGTTCTACATCTTCGACGACGTGCGGTTCTCCACGAACCAGCACGAGTCGTTCTACTCCCTCGACTCGCAGGAGGCCGCGTGGAACACCGGCCGCGACGAGGAGGGCGGGAACCTCGGCTACAAGACGCGCTACAAGGGCGGCTACTTCCCCGTCTCCCCCAACGACCAGATGGCCGACCTGCGTGACGACATGGTCGCCATGCTCGACCAGGTGGGCCTGCAGGTGGAGCGCGCGCACCACGAGGTGGGCACCGCGGGCCAGCAGGAGATCAACTACCGCTTCAACACGCTGCAGCACGCGGCCGACGACCTGATGAAGTTCAAGTACGTCATCAAGAACGTCGCGTGGAACGCCGGCAAGACGGCGACCTTCATGCCGAAGCCGATCTTCGGCGACAACGGCTCGGGCATGCACTCGCACCAGTCCCTCTGGAAGGACGGCGAGCCGCTGTTCTTCGACGAGAAGGGCTACGGCGGCCTCTCGGACCTCGCGCGCTGGTACATCGGCGGCCTGCTCAAGCACGCGCCGTCGCTCCTGGCGTTCACGAACCCGTCGGTGAACTCCTACCGCCGCCTCGTCCCGGGCTACGAGGCCCCGGTCAACCTCGTGTACTCGGCGCGCAACCGCTCCGCGTGCATCCGCATCCCCGTCACGGGCAGCTCGCCCAAGGCGAAGCGCGTGGAGTTCCGCGTGCCGGACCCGTCGAGCAACCCGTACCTGGCGTTCGCTGCGATGCTCATGGCGGGCATCGACGGCATCCAGAACCGGATCGAGCCGCCGGAGCCCGTCGACAAGGACCTGTACGAGCTGCCCCCCGAGGAGCACGCGCAGATCCAGCAGGTCCCCGGCTCGCTCGACGCCGTGCTGGACCGCCTCGAGGCCGACCACGACTTCCTCACGCAGGGTGACGTCTTCACGCCGGACCTCATCGAGACGTGGATCGCGTACAAGCGCGCCCACGAGATCGACCCGGTCCGTCTGCGGCCGACCCCGCACGAGTTCGAGCTGTACTACGACGTCTGATCGGTACGTCGCAGTACGAGTGCCGACGGCGCTCTCCCCTCGGGGAGGGCGCCGTCGGTGCGTCCGGCCACGGTGCGACCCCGTCGCGACCGGAGCACTCAGTCCTCGCCGTAGAACACGCGGTCGACGACGGCCCGCGCCCGGCGCGCCGTCCGCAGGTAGTGATCCTCGAGGTCGACGCCCGACCCGTCGAACCGGAGGACCGCGGCGAGGCCCGACAGGTCGTGGCTGACGTGCGGCAGGACGTCGACGGCCTGGCCGGTCGAGCGGCCGGACCAGAGCACGTTGGCCGCCCGCAGCCGGGACGCGAGGAGCCACGCCTCGGCGAGCTCCTCCACGTCGCCGGGATCGACGAGCCCGGCGCCGGCCGCGGCCCGGAGCGCCTCGACCGTCTCCGTCGTGCGCAGCCCGGGCACACGGTGGGCGTGCTCGAGCTGGAGGAGCTGCGCCGTCCACTCGACGTCCGAGATGCCGCCGCGCCCGAGCTTGAGGTGCCGGGTCGGCTCGACGCCGCGGGGCAGGCGCTCCGCCTCGACCCGGGCCTTGATCCGGCGGATCTCGCGGACCGTTGCCAGGTCGATCCCACCGTCGGGATACCGGAGCGGGTCGACGAGCTCGCCGAACCGCTCCGCGAGGCCCTGGTCGCCCGCGACGGGGCGAGCCCGCAGGAGCGCCTGCGCCTCCCACGGCGACGACCAGCGGCCGTAGTACTCGGCGTACGAGGCGAGGGTCCGCACCAGGGGACCGCTGCGGCCCTCCGGCCGCAGGTCGGCGTCGACGGCGAGCGCGGGTTCGCCGCCCAGCGCGGAGCAGATGGTCCGGAGCCGCGTCGCGACGGACAGCGCGAACGCCTGGGCCGCGCCCGGGTCGACGCCGGGCAGCGGGTCGTGCACGAACAGCACGTCGGCGTCGGACCCGTAGCCCATCTCCCGGCCGCCGAGCCGACCCATCCCGACGACGAGCAGCCGGGTCGGCGAGTCCTCCGCGGCCGGGCCGTAGCCGAGCTCGGCGCGGGCGTCGAACGCCGCGATCCGCAGCGCCCCCACGAGGACGACGTCTGCAGCGGCCGAGATCGCCTCCATCGCACGGACGGTGCCGGTGAGGCCGAGGAGCTCGGCCGCGGCGGTCCGCGCGAGCTCACGCCGCCGCACGGCCCGCAGCGTCGTGGTGGCCGGCTGGGTCCGGTCCGCGCGCGTGAGCACGGCGTCGACCTCGGCGTCGAGCCGGCCGAGGTCGCGCGGCGCGAGGTCGGCGTCGTCGTCGAGCCACGCGACGGACTCGGGTGAGCGCGCGAGCGCGTCCGCGACGTACTGGGAGTTCGCGAGCAGGGTCGCGAGCCGCCGCGCCGCGAAGCCGGAGTCGCGCAGGAGCTTGAGGTACCAGGGGGTCGTGCCCAGCTCGTCGGACAGCTTGCGGAACGCGAGGAGCCCGCGGTCCGGGTCGGCTCCTTCGGCGAACCAGCCGAGCATGACGGGCAGGAGCTGACGCTGGATGGCCGCCCGGCGGCTCACGCCGTCCGTGAGCGCCTGGATGTGGCGCATCGCGCCGGCGGGGTCGCGGTAGCCGATCGCCGCGAGGCGCGCGCGGGCCGCGTCGGGCGCGAGGCTCGCCTCCTCCTCCGACAGCTGGGCCGTCGCGGGGAGCAGCGGGCGGTAGAAGAGCTCCTCGTGCAGCGTGCGCACCTCGCGGCGGGTCGCGCGCCAGCGCTCGACCATGCCGTCGTCGCCGCCGGCGTGCATGCCGAGCGACCGGGCCAGCCGCCGCAGGTCGGCGTCGGAGGTGGGCATGAGGTGCGTGCGGCGCAGCCGGTAGAGCTGGACGCGGTGCTCGAGCGCGCGCAGGAACCGGTAGCAGACCGCGAGCCGCGCCGCGTGCGCGCGTCCGACGTACCCGGCGTCGGACAGGGCGGCGAGCGCGGTGAGCGTGTTGGGGCTGCGGATCGACTCGTCCGCGCGGCCGTGGACGAGCTGCAGGAGCTGGACGGTGAACTCGACGTCGCGCAGGCCGCCCTTGCCGAGCTTGATCTGGCGGTCGGCCTCCGCCGGGGGGACGTGGTCCTCGACCCGGCGACGCATGGCCTGCGAGTCCTCGACGAAGTTCTCCCGCTCGACCGCCCGCCACACGAACGGGTCGACGGCCTCGCGGTACGCGCGGCCGAGCTCCACGTCGCCCGCGACGGGGCGCGCCTTGAGCAGCGCCTGGAACTCCCAGGTCTTGGCCCACCGCTCGTAGTAGGCGAGGTGGCTCGCGAGCGTCCGGACGAGAGGCCCCTGCTTGCCCTCGGGGCGCAGCGCCGCGTCGACGGCCCACAGCGGCGGCTCCCCCGACGGCGCGCCGCAGGCACGGGTGAGGCCGGTCGCGAGGCGCGTGCCGACGCGCGTCGCGTACTCCTCGTCGTACCCCGGCTCGGGTTCGACGACGTAGACGACGTCGACGTCGGACACGTAGTTGAGCTCGCGTCCGCCGGTCTTGCCCATGCCGATGACGGCGAGACGCACGCCGGAACCGTGGTCGTCGAGCTCGGCCCGCGAGACGGCGAGGGCTGCCTCGAGCGCGGCGGACGCCAGGTCCGCGAGGGCCGCCGCGACGCCGGGCAGCCGGGTCAGGGGCTCACCGCAGCACAGGTCGGCGGCGGCGATCCGCAGCAGCCGCGCGCGGTAGGTGTGGCGCAGGGCGTCGACGCCCTCGCTCCCGGCGACACCGGCCACCGGGACACGTGCCCCGGGGTCCGCGCCGACCGCGGTAAGCAGCTCGGCGCGCACCTCAGCCGCGGCGCGGCCGAGGGCGGGCTCCGGGTCGGCGAGCACCTCGAGGAGCTCGGGGTGCCGCACGAGCTCGTCGCCCAGGGCCGCGGACGCGCCCAGCACCGCGAGCAGCCGCTGCCGGACGACGACGACGGGCACGGCGGGCTGACCCTCGACCTCAGGTCGAGGGTCGGCGTCAGGGACCCCTCCGGCGCGCCCTTGACCCTCAGGTCCAGGTCGAGACCGGCCGCGCGGGGACCCCACCGCAGGGACGCCGTCGTCGTCGAACACCGCCGTCAGCACGCGCCGCAGGAACGCGAGGGGCGCACCGTCGGCGTCCGGCGCGCACCGCTGCGCCGCCTCCGCCAGCCGGACGAGCGCGAGGAGCGCGAGGTCCGGGTCGGCGACCGCGCCCAGCGCGTCGAGCAGCGGCGACGTGGCGTCGAGCTGCCCGACGACGGCCGCGAGCGCCGGGTCGCCCACGAACGACTCCGCCCGGGCGACGTCCGTGAAGCCGAGGCGCGTCAGACGCCCGACGAGGGTCTGGGGGCGGCGGGTCACGGGCGGGGTCACAGGATCGAGAAGAAGCGCTCCAGCTCGAACGGCGTGACCTGCGTGCGGTACGCCGTCCACTCCTCGCGCTTGTTGCGGAGCACGTAGTCGAAGACGTGCTCGCCCAGCGTCTCGGCGACGAGCTCGGACCGCTCCATGATCCCGATCGCCTCGTCGAGGTCCTGCGGCAGGGGGCGGATGTCGAGCGCGCGCCGCTCGGTGGGCGTCAGCTCCCAGACGTCGTCGGACGTCTCCTCGGGCAGCTCGTAACCCTCCTCGATGCCCTTGAGGCCGGCGGCGAGCAGGAGCGCGAAGGAGAGGTAGGGGTTCGCGGCGGAGTCGAGCGCGCGGTACTCGATGCGGCTCGAGTTGCCCTTGCCCGGCTTGTACATGGGCACGCGGACGAGCGCCGAGCGGTTGTTGTGGCCCCAGCTCACGAAGCTCGGGGCCTCGGAGCCGCCCCACAAGCGCTTGTACGAGTTGACGTACTGGTTCGTGACGGCCGTGATCTCGGCCGCGTGGTGCAGGAGCCCCGCGATGAACTGGCGCGCGACCTTGCTCAGCTCGTACTGCGAGCCCGGCTCGTGGAACGCGTTGCGGTCACCCTCGAACAGGGACATGTGGGTGTGCATGCCCGAGCCGGGCTGGTCGGCGAGCGGCTTCGGCATGAACGAGGCGTACACGCCCTGCTCGAGCGCCACCTCCTTGACGACGGTCCGGAACGTCATGAGGTTGTCGGCGGTCGTGAGGGCGTCCGCGTAGCGCAGGTCGATCTCGTTCTGGCCGGGGCCTGCCTCGTGGTGGGAGAACTCGACCGAGATGCCCATCGACTCGAGCATGGTGATGGCGGCGCGGCGGAAGTCGTGCGCCGACCCGCGCGGCACGTGGTCGAAGTAGCCGCCGCGGTCGACGGGGACGAGGCGCGGGGTCCGCTCGTCGGGGCCGAGGTCGAGGGCCTGGAACAGGTAGAACTCGACCTCGGGGTGCGTGTAGAACGTGAAGCCCTTGTCGCTCGCACGCTCGAGCGCCCGCTTGAGGACGTAACGCGAGTCGGCGAGCGAGGGCTCGCCGTCGGGGGTGAGGATGTCGCAGAACATCCGGGCGGTGCCCTGCTGCTCGCCGCGCCAGGGCAGGACCTGGAAGGTCGTCGGGTCGGGCTTGGCGATCATGTCGGCCTCGTAGACGCGCGTGAAGCCCTCGATCGAGCTGCCGTCGAAGCCGATGCCCTCGGAGAACGCCGACTCGAGCTCCGCGGGCGCGACCGCGACCGACTTGAGCATCCCGAGCACGTCGGTGAACCACAGCCGGATGAACCGGATGTCGCGCTCCTCGACGGTGCGCAGCACGAACTCCTGTTGCCTGTCCATGCCCCCATCCTGCCCGACGCGGAGGCCCGTTGTGGACACCTTCGCTCCCCCTTCCCGCGGGCGTGGCGGGCCGAGTGTCCCGGACAGCCTCGTAGGACCTCCTAGGCTGGCCCCATGGAGCCCACGACCCCGCCGCTGCGGATCGCGCTCGCCCAGGTGGACACGTGCGTCGGCGACGTCGCAGGGAACGCCGCGACCGTCCTCGCACGGACCCGCGAGGCGGCCGCCCGGGGCGCCCGCCTCGTCGCCTTCCCCGAGATGACCCTGACGGGCTACCCGATCGAGGACCTCGCGCTGCGGGCGTCGTTCCGGCGCGCCGCGTACCAGGCGGGCGACGACCTCGCCCGGACGCTCGCCGAGGAGGGCCTCGGGGACGTGACGGTCGTCGTCGGGACGGTCGGGGCGCGTCCGATCAAGGAGCGCCCGATGACGGCCCTCGGGTCGCCGTCGCGCCCCACCAACCGGGCGATCGCCCTGCGCGACGGCCGCGTGGTCGCCTCCTACGACAAGCACCACCTGCCCAACTACGGGGTGTTCGACGAGTTCCGCGTCTTCACGCCCGGCGACAGCACGTGCGTGCTCGACGTCGACGGCCGCCGCGTCGGGCTTGTCGTCTGCGAGGACATCTGGCAGGACGGCGGACCTGTTGCCCAGCTCGCGGGCGAGGACCTCGACGCGCTGCTCGTCGTCAACGCGTCGCCGTTCGAGGAGGGCAAGGGCCACCAGCGCACCGAGCTCGCGGCGCGGCGCGCGTCCGAGGTCGGCGCGCCGCTGCTGTACGTCAACCAGGTCGGCGGCCAGGACGACCTGGTGTTCGACGGCGGCTCGTTCGTCGTCGCGCCCGGCTCGGACTCCCCGCTCTCCCTCGCACCCCAGTTCGTGGAGCATCTGCTCGTGTGGGACCTGCCCGCCCGCGGCGAGGTGCTGGCCCGCGGCGAGGTCGCTCCCCCGCTCGACCCCGACGAGGAGGTCTACCGGGCCTGCGTCGCCGGGCTGGCCGGCTACGTGCGCAAGAACGGGTTCCGGTCCGTCGTCCTCGGCGTGTCGGGAGGCATCGACTCGGCCCTCACCGCGGCCATCGCCGCGGACGCGATCGGTGGCGAGAACGTCGTCGGGGTGTCGATGCCGTCGGCGTACTCGTCCGAGCACAGCAAGGACGACGCCGCGGACCTCGCCGCGCGCCTCGGCGCCGACTACCGCGTCCAACCGATCGCGCCGATGGTCGAGGCGTTCCAGGGCGAGCTCCACCTCGAGGGCGTCGCGGAGGAGAACCTGCAGGCGCGCGTCCGCGGGGTGCTCCTCATGGCCATCTCCAACCGCGAGGGCCATCTCGTGATCGCGCCCGGGAACAAGTCCGAGCTCGCGACCGGGTACGCGACCATCTACGACGCCGGCTCGATCGGCGGGTACGCCCCCATCAAGGACGTCGACAAGTCCCAGGTCTGGCGTCTCGCGCGGTGGCGCAACAACCACGCGATCGACGCGGGCGAGATCCCGCCCATCCCCGAGTCGTCCATCACCAAGCCGCCGTCCGCGGAGCTGCGCCCCGGCCAGCTCGACCAGGACTCCCTGCCGCCGTACGACGTCCTCGACGAGGTCCTCGACGCGTACATCGAGCACGCCGAGGGGCGGGCCGAGCTGCTCGCCCGGGGCTTCGACCCCGAGGTCGTGGACAAGGTCGTCACGCTCGTCGACCGCGCGGAGTGGAAGCGCCGTCAGTACCCCCTCGGCACCAAGGTCACCGCACTCGCGTTCGGCCGGGACCGGCGTCTGCCGATCACGTCCCGCTGGCGCGAGCCCCAGGAAGGAAGCCCGTCATGACCCAGCCCGCAGCGTCCACCTCTCAGGCCGGCGGCGCGCCCGCCCGCAAGCGTGTGCGCGTGCAGCACCTCGCCGAGGCCAAGGCGCAGGGCCGCAAGCTCACGATGCTCACCGCGTACGACGCGGTCGTGGCCCGCGTCTTCGACGCGGCGGGCGTCGACATGCTGCTCGTCGGCGACTCGATCGGCGACAACATGCTCGGGCACGCGAACACGATCCCCGTGACGGTCGACGAGATGATCCCCCCGGCCCGCGCCGTGGCTCGCACCGCGAAGCGGGCGTTCGTCGTCGTCGACCTGCCCTTCGGCTCGTACGAGGACTCCCCGCAGCACGCGTTCGCGACCGCCGTGCGCCTCATGAAGGAGACCGGGGCCGACGCCGTGAAGCTCGAGGGCGGCCGCCGGGTCGCCGCGCACGTCAAGCTCCTCACGGACTCCGGCATCCCCGTGATCGGGCACCTGGGCTTCACGCCGCAGTCCGAGAACATCCTCGGCGGACACCGCGTCCAGGGCCGGGGCGACGAGGCGGCCGACGTGCTGTGCGACGACGCGCTCGCGCTCGCCGAGTCCGGAGCGAGCGCCGTCGTGCTCGAGATGGTTCCGGCGCCCGTGGCCGCGCGCGTCACGGAGATCCTCGCGATCCCGACGATCGGTATCGGCGCCGGGCCCGACGTCGACGGCCAGGTGCTCGTGTGGACCGACATGGCGGGCATGGGCGACTGGTCGCCGCGCTTCGCCAAGCGGTTCGGGCAGGTCGGTGCGGCGCTGGCCGCCGCCGCGGCGTCGTACGTCGACGAGGTGACCTCGGGCGCCTTCCCGCAGGCCGAGCACTCGTTCGAGAGCTGACGTCCCTCAGTCGTCCTCGTCGTCGAACGCGCCCGGCTGCTTGGCGTCCTGGCCGTCCCACGTCTCGTTGCGCTCCTTGGCGCGCTCGAGCGCGTGGGCGGCCTCCTCGCGCGTGGCGTAGGGGCCCATCCGGTGGGTCCAGGACGACGGCTTGCCCTCCTCCACCTCGCCGGTCTGGGTGTTGAAGTAGTACTCGGCGTCGGTGCTCATGGGTGGATTCTGCCCTGCCGCACCGACGTCGGCACGCGAGCGCGGCACGTGCGTCCGTACACTCGGGGACATGCCCGTCCCGCCTGCTGCGACGTCGTCCGTCCCACGCCCCGCGACGTCGCGGGCCACGACCACCGACCCGCTCGTCCCCGGGACGGTCGGGCCGCCTCGAGCCGTCCCCGCCTCCGTCGCCCGGCCGGAGTACGTCGGCCGGCCCGCGCCGCAGCCGTTCCAGGGCAGCGAGATCAAGACGCCGGAGACGATCGAGCGGATCCGGACGGCGAGCCGCATCGCCGCGCGCGCCCTGGAGGAGGTCGGGCGGCACGTTGCGCCCGGCGTCACGACGGACGAGCTCGACCGCGTGGGCCACGAGTTCGTTCTCGACCACGGCGCGTACCCGTCGACGCTCGGTTACCGCGGGTTCCCCAAGTCGCTGTGCACGTCGGTCAACGAGGTCATCTGCCACGGGATCCCCGACACCACCGAGCTGCTCGACGGCGACATCGTCAACGTCGACATCACGGCCTTCGTCGGGGGTGTCCACGGCGACACCAACGCGACCTTCCTCGTGGGCGACGTCGACGACGACTCGCGGCTCCTCGTCGAGCGCACGCGCGAGGCGCTCGCCCGCGGCATCAAGGCGGTGGCTCCCGGGCGCGAGGTCAACGTGATCGGGCGGGTCATCGAGAAGTACGCGGCACGGTTCGGGTACGGGGTCGTCCGTGACTACACCGGGCACGGCGTCGGCGAGTCGTTCCACTCCGGGCTCGTGATCCCTCACTACGACGCCGCGCCCGACTACTCGACGGTCATCGAGGCGGGCATGGTCTTCACCATCGAGCCGATGCTCACCCTCGGCACCTACGCCTGGGAGGCCTGGGACGACGGCTGGACCGTCGTCACCGCCGACCGGTCGCGCACCGCGCAGTTCGAGCACACCCTCGTCGTCACCGACACCGGAGCGGAGATCCTGACCCTGCCATGAGCCCCACGAACAAGACTCCCGAGATCGCGATCGGCATCGACGTCGGCGGCACCGGCATCAAGGGTGCGCCCGTCGACCTGTCGACCGGCGAGTTCGCCGCCGACCGCGTCCGCATCCCGACGCCCGAGAACTCGACCCCGGACGCCGTCGCCGAGATCGTCGCGAAGATCGTCGACTCCTTCGACCTTCCGGACGCCCCCGTCGGCGTCGCGTTCCCCGGGCCGATCAAGCACGGCGTGGTGACCTTCATCGCCAACCTCGACGAGTCGTGGACCGGCACCAACCTCGTGACGGTCATGCACGAGGCGACGGGCCGCACCGTGGCCGCCGTCAACGACGCCGACGCCGCGGGTTACGGCGAGCTGCACTTCGGCGCCGCCCGCAGCACCGAGGGCGTGGTGCTCGTCGCACCGCTCGGCACCGGCATCGGGTCGGCTCTGTTCGTCGACGGGATACTGCTGCCCAACACCGAGCTCGGCCACCTCGAGATCGACGGGCACGACGCCGAGTCCCGCGCATCCACCCTGGCTCGCGAGCGCGAGGGGCTCAGCTACGAGGAGTGGTCGGTCCGGCTGCAGCGCTACTTCTCCGTGGTGGAGAACCTGCTCTCCCCCGACCTCATCGTGGTCGGCGGTGGGGTGTCGAAGAGCTGGGAGAAGTTCCTGCCCCTGCTGCACCTGCGCGCCCCGATCGTCCCCGCGGCGCTCCGCAACCGCGCCGGAATCGTGGGCGCCGCATGGCTCGCCTCCCAGGAGGAGCCGCAGGCGTAGTCCGGCCGGGCGTCGCGTCGGCGCGGCTCGGCGGGATGCCGGGCCGCGCCCGGCCCGCCTCGGACGGACCGGCTCAGACCGCGCGGACGAAGAGGTCGCGCACGCCGAGCATGTCGAGGACCTCGACGATGACCTGCGGCGGGTTGCGCAGCGTCACGTCCAGACCCTCGTCATGACCGATGGTCACGAACTGCACGAGGAACGCGATACCCGTCGAGTCCGCGAACGTGACCTCGGACGCGTCGATGACGACCGGGAGGTCACGCTCGAGAGTGTTCGCGAGCGCCGCGCTCGCCTCAGCACGCAGGGCGACGTCGATCTCGCCCTTCAGCGCGACGATCGTCCGCTCCGGCTCCTCGACCAGGGCGATCGCCCCTGTCGCCACCACGCCGCTCGTTCCGACCACGCAGACCCGACCTCACTCCCTGTGCACGACGCCTCGTTGCGTCCACCGGCCGTGAGTCCCCTGATCCCACGCCCTGACCGGTGCGTGCGACGAGGCTAACCCAGATGCGGCCTGATGTGTAATCACCGTGGCGGATTCTTTACCGTCCCGACACAGATGAGCGTCCTCGCGTCACATGGGGGCAACCTGACGCGGGCCTGGGAACACGCTGGCAACATGGGCGCCCGCGGCCTGCTGCTGCGGGGTCAGGCGGCGCAGGCGAACTCGTCGCGCACGCCGAGGATGTCCAGGACGTCGACGATCGCCGGCGGCAGCGCGCGGAAGGTGACGTCGAGACCCTCGCTCCCCAGGGCGCGGAACTGGATCAGGAACGCGATGCCACCGGAGTCGGCGAACGTCACCCCGGCGGCGTCGACCACGACGGGGAGGTCGCGTCGCAGCGCCGTCGACAGCGCCAGGCTCGCGTGCGCGCGCAACGCCACGTCGATCTCGCCGGCGAGCAGCACCACCGTGCGTCCCGGTTCCTCGACCACGGAGATCGTCCCCGCCGCAGTTCCGCCTGTTCCGACCACCGAAGACCTACCTCTGTCGTACCCGCTCGTGGGACGTGCGCCCGCCGCGGGCCGTTCCTGGCCCGCGCGCCCCGTCGGCGCACGAGGACGAGGCTAGCCCGGACGAGCCCGGGGCGCCGCCCGGAGCCGGCCCGACCGTGAGGGAGACGATGCAGGGCGTCGGCGGCGCCCGGGGAGGAGGGGTGCGGACGAGTCGGTCTGTACGCCGGGTTCTGTCCCCGCGCGCGGTTGCCCCCGCGCGGGCGACGGCCATCCATCTAGGACGCACGTTGCCGTGCGCCTCCAGCGGTCTACCCGACTGTGCTTCTCGCCAGAGAATCGAGCGGGCCGCCCTCAAACACAGTCTGTCTGACCTTGCTCCAGGTGGGGTTTACCGAGCCGCACCGGTCACCCGGCACGCTGGTGGTCTCTTACACCACCGTTTCACCCTTACCTCGCGCGGCCGAAGCCGTGCGTGGCGGTCTGCTTTCTGTGGCACTGTCCCGCGGGTCACCCCGGGTGGGCGTTACCCACCACCTTGCCCTTCGGAGCCCGGACGTTCCTCGGCACCGCCGGGGCGGTGACGCGGCCGTCCGACCGACTCGTCCGCCTGTCCAGCCTACCGGCTCGCCAGCCCCTCCCGTGAGTGCGTAGTTCTTGCGCGGCACGCCGGGCGTGTCGCGCAAGAACTACGCACTCACGAAGGCTGGGGCGCGTACGCGAGGTCAGACGTCGACGCGGTAGCTGAGCGCCAGCTCGTCGCCCGCCCGGCCGCGGATCCCCCAGTTGACCTGGGGCGACTCGAGGATCACCACCTCGAGGTCGTCGGTCGGCAGGTCGAACCGCGGGGCGACGTCGTCGAACAGCGCGCGGACGAGCGCGCGCTTGGCTTCGTCGCTGCGACCGGTGAAGCACACGACCTCGACGACGAGGTAGGCATCGCCGCGCGGCGCCACGAGGTCGGCGTCGTCGAGCCACAGGAACCGGTGGAACCGCTTCTCGGCGGGCAGCTGCCACGTGCGCACGAGAGCGTCGTGCAGCGCGTCCGAGAGCTCGTCGCGGCGGTGCGCCCACGCGGAGCGCCGTCCGTACACCTTCACCTGGGCCATCGAGCGACCCTAGCCGAGCGGGAGGTCAGGAGTCTCGACCACGCCGACGGACGAGACGCCACAGCGCACGCCAGGGCTCGACGAGCTCTCGGCGCGCCGCATCACGACGGCGCGTGCGTTCGGCGGGCGCGAACGGTTCGCCCGGACGACGGCGGTGTCGTCCCACCGGGTCGGGTCGCTGCTCGCTCGAGGTCACGGGCCCAGCGTAGGTGCCCTGATTGCTGCCCGGCGCCACCCACCACCTAGGCTTGCCGGGTGCTCGTCCTGCTCCCACCGTCCGAGGGGAAGACCGCGCCCGTCGCGGGCGACGCCGTCGACCTCGCCGCGCTCACCTCGCCGGAGCTGACGGAGCACCGCGAACGCGTGCTGGACGCGCTGGCGGAGGTCAGCGCCCGGCCGGACGCACTCGACGTCCTGCACGTCGGGGCGTCACTGGCCGAGGAGGTGCGCCGCGGCGCGACCGTCCGCGAACAGCGCGCCGCCCCCGCCGCCCACGTCTACACGGGGGTCCTGTACGCGGCCGCGGGGCTCGCCTCCGCGCACGACGACGCCACGTCCGCCGGCACGAACGGCGCCGCTGCGGACGTGGCGGAGCGCCTGCGCACCCGCCTCGACGACGTCCGCGTCGTGAGCGCGCTCTGGGGCGTCGTGACGCCGTCCGACCTCATCCCGGCGTACCGGCTGTCGATGGGCGTGGACCTGCCCGGCGTCGGGCCGCTCGCCCGGTCCTGGCGCGAGCCGCTCGCGAAGGCGCTCGACGCGCGGGCGGAGGGCGACGTCGTCGTCGACTGCCGCTCCGCGACGTACGCGGCCGCGTGGAAGCCGCCGACGTCCGCGGCGCACGTGCCCGTCACCGTGCTCCGCGAGCACGCCGGCAAGCGCACGGTCGTGTCGCACCACGCGAAGCACACACGCGGCGTGCTCGTCGGCCATCTGCTGCGACGCGAGGGCGAGCCCCCGACGACGCCCGAGGACCTCCTCGACGCCGCCCGCGAGCTCGTCGGGACGACGGTGGACCGGCGGCGGATCGTCGCCGCGGAGCTTGTACCCGGCCGCAGGGCCGGGACGGCGACCCTCGAGCTCGTCGTCGTCGACGCCCCCTGACCTGCAGAACCTCACGGCACTCCGCTGCCGCCAGCTTCTGACAGCACGCCCCACCACGAGGCTTGTCAGAACCTCACGGCACTCTGCTGCCGCGAGCTTCTGACAGGGTGCTGATCAGAGGTCGGGCGGGCACCCCACGACGGTCACCTCGGTCTCGTCGTCGGGCCAGAGGCGCAGGATCGTCACGGAGGCCGGGGTGATCCGGATCTTCGTCCACTGCGCGGGCGGCGACCCGAACGCCCGCCCGACCGCGGCTCGCACCGCCATGGCGTGCGTGACGACGGCGACGGTCCGGCCCGTGCCCTCGTCGCGGAGCGCGCGCAGGCCGTCCCAGACGCGCTCGCCGACGCCCGCGAGCGACTCGCCGCCCGGCGCAGCGACGTCACCGCCCTGGTAGAACCGTCGGAGCCAGCCCGGCTCGCGCTCCTCGACCTCCGGGAAGCGCAGGCCCTCGTAGTCGCCGAAGTGGATCTCCGCGAAGCGTGCGTCCGTCCTCACGGGCACGCCGAGCCGGCGTCCGACGGCGGCCGCGGTCTCCTGCGTGCGGACGATCGGGGACGCGACGACGGCCGAGGCGCGCGGCAGGTCGGTCCACGCCGTCCGGCCGATCCGGTGCACGAGATCCGCGGCCTGCGCCGCCTGCACCCGGCCCGCGGCCGTGAGCGACGGCCCCGGCTCGCCCGAGCCCGAGAACGCTCCCGCCACGGTCATCTCGGTCACTCCGTGCCGCACGAGCACCACGGTGAGCGGCTCGGCGTCGTCGAAGCGGACGGTCACGCCCGAGGGACGCCGAACCGCAGGCTGCTCGGCGTCCCCCACCGCGGCGCTCACGCGGCCTGCCCGGCGGGTTCCACGCGGACGAGGATCCGGCCGCACTCCTCGCAGCGCACGATCTCGTCGGGGCCCTTCGTGGCGATGGCTCGCAGGTCGCCCGGGTTGAGCTCGAGGCGGCAGCCCTCGCAGCGCCGCCCGCGCAGCGCCGCCGCGCCGAGGCCGCCGGCCTGCGCGCGGACACGGTCGTACAGCGCGAGGAGCCCGGCGTCGATCCCGTCGGCCGCCTTCTCGCGCTCCGCGCGGACCTCCGAGACGGTGCCGTCGATGTCCCCCAGCTCCGCGTCGCGCTCCGACTCGGCCTGCTCCTTCTCGGCGACGAGCTGCGCGTGCGCGGACTCGAGCTCGGCGAGCGCCGACTCGTGCGCCTCGAGCCGCTCCATGACGTCGAGCTCGACCTCCTCGAGCGCCCCCTGGCGCCGCGCGAGGCTCGCGAGCTCCGCGACGAGCGCCTGCGCGTCCTTCGCGCCCACGGCACCGGAGTCGAGGCGCTGCTGGTCGCGGGCGGCGCGCGTGCGGACCTGCTCGACGTCCTGCTCGGCCTTCGCGACCTCGCGGCGCAGGTCCTCGGCGGCCGTCCGGGACTGGACGAGCGAGGTGTGCACGTCGGCGAGCCGGCCGTCCACCTCGGAGACCTTGGCGATCGCAGGCGACGACGACCGGCGGTGCGCGAGCTGCTGGAGGCGCGTGTCGAGGGCCTGGACGTCGAGGAGGCGGAGCTGGTCGGACGCAGGAGCAGTGGCCACAACGGTCCTTTCGGGACAGATCAGGGCGACGGGAACCGGGCGGTCCACGGGTCCGTCGGGCGCGTGCTGACGCGCACGTCCAACTTACCCGCGTGCGGGGCGTCGGCGGTCTCGCCGACCAGGCGGACGAGGTCGTGCGCGGCGTGCTCGAGCCACGGCCACTCCGACGCGAAGTGCGCGACGTCGACGAGGAAGGGGCGCGCCGCGCCCGCACCCGCGGCGCGTGCCTCGTGCTCGGCGCGCTCGCGCAGCTCGGACGCCGGGTGGTGACGCAGGTCCGCGGTCACGTAGACGTCGGCGCCCGACGAGCGCACCGCGTCGAACAGCGAGTCGCCCGCTCCCCCGACGACGGCGACCCGCTCGACCACCGCGTCCAGGTCGCCCGACACCCGGACGCCCTGGGCGGTGGCGGGCAGCGCCGCCGCGACGCGCTCGGCGAGCACGCGCAACGGCGCAGGCTCGGCCAGCCGCCCGACCCGGCCGATCCCGGTCGCGGGCAGCGTGTGGTCGCGCGTGTCCGCGGGGACGAGGGGCTCGGCGTCCTCCACGCCGATGAGCTCGGCCAACGCCTCGGCGACCCCGCCGCGGGCGGCGTCGGCGTTGGTGTGCGCGGTGTAGACGGCGACGCCCTCGCGGATCGCGCGGTGGACGAACGCGCCCTTGAACGTCGTCGCAGCGACCGAGTGCACCCCGCGCAGCAGCAACGGGTGGTGCGTGACGAGCAGGTCCGCGCCCACCTCGACGGCCTCGTCGAGGACGGTCCAGGTGGGGTCGACGGCGAAGAGGACGCGGCGGACCGGCTGCGCGGGGTCACCGGCCACCAGCCCGACGGCGTCCCACGACTCCGCGGACGACGGCGGGTAGAGCGCGTCGAGCACCCGGACCACATCGGAGAGCCGAAGGGCGTCGTCGGGAGGGGTCGGCTCGGCAGTCATGTCGGCAGGCTACCGGCGCCGAGCGCAGCCCGCCGTCCTCCGCCTCACCCGCCGTCCTTGGCCTCGCCGTAGGAGCCGGCCACCCCGACCGACACGGGGAAGTCGACCGGGTAGTCCCCGAAGAGCAGCCTGCCCGACGCCGCGGCGGCCTCGCGGACCTCCGCCGCGACCGCGTCCGCGAGCGCCGCGGGCGTGTGCACGACGAGCTCGTCGTGCAGGAAGTACACGAGGTGCGGGCGGCCGGTGAACGGCGCCGGGGCGAGTCCCGGCGGCCCGTCCCCGACGCCGAGCGCCCACAGCCGCCGGCGCACCTCGGCGATCCAGCACAGGGCCCACTCGGCGGCGGTGCCCTGCACGACGAAGTTGCGTGTGAACCGCCCCCACGCCCGGGTCTGGGCGCGTGCCTTGGACTCGGCGCCCGCGTCGGCGTCGTCGCTCTGCGCGAGCACCTGGGTCTCGTGCCAGGAAGCGCCGGGGCGCGGGGAGGTGCGCCCGAGGAGCGTGGTGACGACGTCGCCCCGCTCCCCCGTGCGCGCGGCGTCCTCGACGAGCGCGAGCGCCTGCGGGAACGCGCGCGCGAGCCGCGGGAGGACGGCGGCGCTCGCGCCGGTCGTCCCCCCGTACATGGCGCCGAGCATCCCGACCTTGGCGTGCGCGCGCGAGTCGACGACGCCCGTGTCGACCATGCCCTGGTAGAGGTCGGTGCCGCGCCCTGCCTCGGCCATGCGGTCGTCGTGCGCGAGCCCGGTGAGGACGCGGGGCTCGAGCTGGGCGGCGTCCGCGACGACGAACACCCAGCCGGGGTCGGAGCGGACGGCGTCACGGAGCTGCTTGGGGACCTGGAGCGCGCCGCCTCCGCTCGACCCCCAGCGCCCGGTGACGACGCCCCCGACGACGTACTCGGGCCGGAACCGTCCGTCCTGCACCCATGCGTCGAGCCACGCCCAGCCGTTCGCGGAGAACAGCCGTGAGAGCTTCTTGTACGCGAGCAGCGGCTCGATGGCGGGGTGGTCGACCTGCTGCAGCTCCCACGAACGGGTCGAGGTGACCGCGAGCCCGGTCCGGCGCAGGGCCCGCAGGACGTCGGGGAGCGAGTCGGGGTTGAGGGTCGGGGCGTCGAGCGCGTCCCGGACCTGGGTGGCGAGCCGCTCCATCCGCTCCGGCCGGGCCCCGAGCGGGGGGCGCGAGCCGAGCTGGTCGCGGAGCACCTCGTCGTGCCGGTCCGCGTCCCAGGGCACGCCCGCCCGGTGCATCTCGGCGGCCGCGAGCGCCCCCGCGGCCTCGGCGGCCAGCAGCAGCCGGAGGCGGCCCGGCGCCTGGCTGGTGGCGACCGCGTCGAGCTGGGCGTGGAGCTCCGTGCGGCACGCCGGTCCGTCAAGCGTCGTCTCCCCGCCCGCCCCCGACGCGCGGGGGGCGGGGTCGAGGTCGAAGAGCGTGCCGTCGTCGTCGGGTGGGGGCTGGGTCCCGCCCGCGGGGACGGGCTGCAGCGTGTCCCACGACGACGACGGCCCCTGGGCGAGGGGCGAGCCGGCCGTCCAGGCGGAGGTCCGGAGCACGCGGTGCGCGAGGCGCAGGTCGTGGCAGCGGTCGACGCGCACGCCCGCGCGCAGGAGCCCGGGGTACCAGAGGTTGGTGTCGGCCCACGTCCAGCGGGGACGTTCGCCCCGCGCGGCCTCGGCCGCCGTCACGCCGCCGACGTCGACGGCGGTGGCTGGGCCCGGCGACGAGGCCGCGACGACGACATGCACGCCTCAGTCTCCTGCGGGCTGCCCACACGGGTCGCCGGTCACGTCCGGACCGTGCCGCTCGTCACCCTCGTGAACACCACCGCTACCACGCGAGGGAGACCACCATGACCCAGCTGAGCACCGCACCGACCACCACCGTGACCCCGGACCCGCTCCGGGACCGCGTCGCCATCGACGCGCTGCGCGCGGAGTTCACCGATGCGGTGATGGTCCACGACTTCGACCGGCTGGCGTCCCTGTTCACCGACGACGGCGCCGTCCGCATGCCCGACGTGTCCGCCGAGGCGGAGGGCCGGGCGGCGATCCGGGCTTCGGTCGAGCGGATGCAGGGCGCGTGGGAGTTCTTCGTCCAGGTCTCCACGCCGGGCGCCGTCGTGCCCGACCCGGACGACCCCGACGCGGCGTCCGGGCGGACGTTCCTCGAGGAGCTCGGTCGGCTGCGCGACGGGACCTCGCACCGCAACCACGGCATCTACCACGACCGGTACCGACGGACCGCGGACGGCTGGCGGTTCGCGGAGCGGGTCTACGAGCTCCGGTACGTCGACGACACGCCCCTGCCCGGGACGCCCGGGATGCCGCCGTCGGCGCGGCCGCTGCCGGCTGCCGGCTGAGCGGGCCCCGCTGCCGGCAGGCGGGGCCCCGCTGCCCGGGCGGGCGGGATCAGTAGCCCCCGCGACCCGGGTCGGTGGCACCCACGAACCGCGTGGCGAGCGCCTCGGAGCCCCGCGCGAGCAGCGCGACGTCCGCACCGACGAGCACGAAGGACGCACCCGCCTCGAGATAGGAGTCCGCGACCGCCGGGTCGAACGCGTTGACCCCGACCGGGACGCCCTGCGCGCGGACGGCCTCGAACGCGCGCAGGACGGCGGCGACGACGTCGGGGTGCGTCTGCTGCCCGAGGAGCCCCATCGACGCCGCGAGGTCCGACGGCCCGACGAACACGCCGTCGACCCCGTCGACCGCCGCGATCTGGGCGGCGGCGTCGACGGCTGCCGCGGTCTCCACCTGGACGAACAGCGAGACGTGCTCGTCGGCGTCGGTGAGGTACCCGTCGACGCGGTTCCAGCGCGCGGACCGGGCCAGGGCCGAACCCACGCCGCGCCTGCCGCGGGGCGGGTACCGGACCGCCTCGACGACGGCTTCCGCCTCGGCGGCCGACGACACCATGGGCACGAGGAGGTTCTGCGCCCCGAGGTCGAGCACCTGCTTGATGGCGACGGCGTCGCCGGCTGGCACCCGGACGACGGGCGTCACCGGGTACGCGGCGACGGCCTGGAGCTGCGCGAGGACGGACTCGAGGCCGTTGGGGCCGTGCTCCATGTCGACGAGCAGCCAGTCGAGGCCGCCGCCCGCGCAGATCTCCGCGACTACCGGGCTGCCCGTGCAGACCCACATCCCGGCGAGCGGCCGGTCGGCGGCGGCGAGCGCTGCCCGGAAGGTCGGCGCCAGCGGCGTCACTGGAAGCGGCATGTCAGGGTTCCCATCGGTCCGTAGTCGCACAGCACGCTGTCGCCGCGCGCGAGCCACATCGGCCGCGTGAACGAGCCCGCGAGGACGATCTCCCCGGCCTCGAGGCGCGCGCCGTGCTGGTGGAGCTTGTTCGCGAGCCACGCGACGCCCGTCGCCGGGTGGTTCAGCACGCCCGCCGCGACACCGGTCTCCTCGATCGTCTCGTTGCGGTACAGGAGCGCGGAGACCCAGCGCAGGTCGACCCGGTCGGGGGCGGTCGGGACCCCGCCGAGCACCATCCCGCCGTACGCGGCGTTGTCGGCGATGGTGTCGACGATCGTCCGGCCCTCGAGCTCGATGTGCGAGTTGAGGATCTCGAGCGCGGGTGTCACGTACTCGGTGGCCCGCAGCACGTCGAACACCGTGCAGCGCGGGCCCTCGAGCGGCGCCGCCAGGACGAACGCCAGCTCGACCTCGATGCGGACGTTCGAGAAGTCGTCGAACGGGATCGTCGCGCCGCTCTCCCAGACGGTGTCGTCGAACATGACGCCGTAGTCGGGCTCGGTGATCCCGGTGGCCGCCTGCATGGCCCGGGACGTGAGGCCGATCTTGCGCCCCACGAGGCGCCGTCCGGCCGCGAGCGCCCGGTCGCGCCACACGCCCTGGATCGCGTACGCGTCCTCGACGGTCGCGTCCGGGTAGCGCGCCGTGATGCGCGGGACGACGCCGCGGTCGCGCTCGGCCGCGGCCAGCTCGTCGGCGATGGCGGCGATGGTCTCGGTGGGCAGCACGCGTCCTCCGGGGGTCGTGCGGGCGGGTGGTCGTACGGAGGCGTCAGCCGTGGCCGGCGGCCGCGACGGCCTCGAGCGGCGCGGCCTCGCCCGGGTGCTCGTGGTGCAGGTACGCCTCGAGCGTCCCGCGCCGGTGGCTGCGGACCGCCTGCTCGACGTCGTCGAGCGGCGCCCCGCCCTCGATGAGCCCGAGGATGTGCTCGTGCTCGTGCACGGACTCGCGGGCACGCTCGGGCACGAACGCGAAGATCGTGTCGCGCATGTGGCCGAGCCGCGCCCACTCCGTCTCCACCATCGCGAGCAGCCGCGGGTTCGCGCAGCGCGAGTACAGGATGTGGTGGAACTCCTGGTTGAGCGCAGAGAAGGCGCGCGGGTCGAAGCGGTCGAGCGACGCCGTCATGACCTCGTTGAGCGCGCGGGCGCGGCCGAGGTCGGCCGGCGTGAGGTGTCGCGACGACAGCGCGGTCGCGGCGCTCTCGACGATCCCGATGGCCTGCATGGCGAAGCGGTACTGGGTGTCGTCGACCATCGAGACGCGCGCCCCGACGTTGCGCTCGTACGTGACCAGGCCTTCGGCCTCGAGCTGGCGGACGGCCTCCCGGACCGGCACGACGCTCATGTCGAGCTCCTTGGCGATGGTCCCGAGGACGAGCCGGAAGCCGGGCGTGAACTCCTGGCTCGCGATCCGCTCCCGCACCCACGCGTACGCGAGCTGCGACTTGCTCGCGCCGTCCGCGACGGTCACCGTGCTGCGCGCCACGCGTCGTACCTCGCTCTCCACTCCGCGTTCATCGGGAACAGCCCCTGGACGGGGTTGCCCTCGGCCACACGCTCCGCGATCCAGGCGTCCTCGTCCTCCTGGGCGAGGGCGGCGTCGACGACCTCCTCCACGAGCGCGGGCGGCACCACGATCACGCCGTCCGTGTCGCCGACGACGACGTCGCCCGGCTGGACCGTCGTCCCGCCGCACGCGACGGCCACGTCGGCCTCCCAGGGCACGTGCTTGCGGCCGAGGACCGCGGGGTGCGTGCCGTTGCTGAACACCGGGATCCCGACGGCGGCCACGGCGTCGGCGTCCCGGACGGCCCCGTCGGTGACGATCCCCGCGGCGCCGCGGGCGTGCGCTCGCAACGCGAGGACGTCGCCGAGCGTGCCGGCGCCCGGGTCACGGCGCGCCTCGATCACGAGCACGTCGCCCGGCTCGACGGCGTCGAACGCGCGCTTCTGTGCGTTGTACCCGCCGCCGTGGCTCGCGAAGAGGTCCTCGCGGCCCGGGACGAACCGCAGCGTCCGGGCGGTGCCGACGAGCTTCGCGCCGGGTCGCAACGGGCTCACGCCGTCGACCGTCACGGTGTTGAGGCCGCGCTTGCGCAGCTGCTGTGACAGCCCCGCGACCGGGACGCGCTCGAGCTTGGCGCGCAGCTCCGGTGTGAGGACGGGCGCGACCGGCGGCAGGCCCGCCGCCTCGCGCGAGCCCCACGCCTCGGCGCGCTGGACGTCGTCGACCGCAGGAAGCGAGCCGAGCGAGGCGTCGAACGGGACCTCGCCCTGCGTCACGATCGTCACCAGGCGGCCGGTGCTCGGTGCGCCGGGGGCCGTGGGGGCGTCGACCTCGATCTCGACGACGTCGCCCGGAACCACCACGCTGGAGCCGGCGGGCGTGCCGGTGAGGATCACGTCGCCGACCTCGAGCGTGAGGTGCTGGGACAGGTCGGCCACGATCCGGGCCAAGGGGAACAGGAGACCGCCGGTGCCGTCGTCCTGGGCGAGCGCGCCGTTCAGCCAGGTCCGCACGCGCAGAGCAGCCGGGTCGAGGGTGCGCGCGTCGAGCAGACGCGGACCCAACGGCGTGAACCCGTCGCCGCCCTTCGAGCGGACGTTGGAACCCTTGTCGTTCGCGCGGAGGTCGTACAGGCCCAGGTCGTTCGCGGCCGTGACCCAGCCGACGTGGCCCCACGCGACGTCGGCGCCGATCCGACGCGCCTCGCGCCCGATCACGAGAGCGACCTCGCCCTCGAACGCCAGCAGCTCCGTGCCGGCGGGGCGCTCGACGGTCCCGCCGGAGGGCGCCACCGAGCTCGACGGCTTGAGGAAGTAGGAGGGCTGGGCGGGGCGCCGGCCGCGCTGGTCCGCCCGCGAGGCGTAGCTCACGTGGACCGCGATGATCTTGCCGGGCCGGCCGGGGAGCGCCGCGAAGCGCGGGTCGGGGGGTGCCGTCTCTGCCACGTCCGCGATCATATACGATCGCTGATCCCGCCACGACCCCCGACACCGCGCCCTCGCGTGCCCTGCCCCGTTCCACGAGGTAGCGCTGCTCGCCCGGGGTAGCACGAAGTCCGCGCTACCTCGGGCGAAAGGCGCTACCTCGCGGTCGGTCGGCCCGCGCCGCTCAGGCCCAGAACGCGTTGAGCCGGCCGGCCAGGGCGAGGCCCTGGTCGCGCCCGGCGCGTGCGGCCGTCGGGCGCGCCGCGAGGTCGACCGCGTTCGCGCCGAACAGGTGCTCCGCGGCGGCGTCGGGGAAGACCGTCTCGACGACGCTGCCGCCCGCGCGGAGCTCGGCGACCTGGGTCGCGAGGTCCGACCCCCACGCGTGCGGGTGCCGCGACCGGCCGCCGAACGGCGAGAGCACCAGAACGCGGGCGTGCCCCGCGGCCAGGTCGGCGTTCTCGTTGCGTCGGTAGCCGCCGTCGATGTACCGGCTGTCACCGATCGCATACGGCTGCCCGCTCGAGCAGCTCGCCGCGACGGCGTCGACGAGCTCGACGCCGCTGCGCCGGTCGAACACCACCGGCTCGCCCGTCCGGGCGTCGACCGCGGTGAGCGCCACGGTCCGCTCCGGCCACTCCGGGCTGGGCAGGCGCCCGCCGACGACGCCGCGCCACCGGGCGGGCCAGGAGCCGTCCGACGTCGCCTCCAGGTCGAGCGCGGCCGCGCCCATGCGACGACGCATGTCGGCGACGTCCGAGGCGGCGTCGATGATCGCCTGGGTGCGCGCCATCCCCTCGGCGGCCGCACGGACCGGGTCGCGCCCGGCACCGGCGGGGGCCGGACGCGCCGTCGGCGGAGCGACGACCGTCGCTGCGAACAGCGCGGCCGGCGTCGCGCCCCCGAGCTGCGCCGCGGTCGTCGCGCCGGCGGAGGTGCCGACGGTCAGGTCGGCCGTGGTCACGTCGAGCCCGCCGTCGGACAGCCCGGCGAGCACGCCGATCAGCCAGGCGTTGCCGGCCGCGCCGCCGCCCCCGAGGACGAGGGCCCGATCGCCCGGCGCGACCACGCGTGCCGTGGCGTCGACGGGAAGGGAAGAAGATGTGGTGCTCATGGGGAGTCGCCTCTCGCGATTCTGCGTGGTGGGCGCTCCCGGCGACGGTCAGACGCGTCGCGAGATCGTGGGCTGCAGGGGAGCACCCGGTGCGGTCGTTGCGTTCACGGGTCTCACCTCCTGCGGTCGGTTCACGATCGCCCCGACCGTAGCACGGCTCAGCCGCCGAGCGACTCCCGGATCGTGGCGGCCGACCGTCGCAGCCTCTCGGCCAGTGCGGCAGGCTCGCGCGCGTCGGCGACGTGCACGACGGCGATCGCTGCCGGGCGCTGGCTCCGCGTCGCGAGCGGCACCGCCACGGACGCCACGCCCGGGATGACCTCGTCGTGGCTCGTCGCGTAGCCGCGCGTCCGCACCCGATCGACCGCCGCACGGACGTCGGCGGGCGCACCCGCGGGCCAGGCGTCGTCGGGCAGGAGGGACAGGACCGCACGCCCCGGGGCGCCGGCCGTGACGGGGTGGCGCGCGCCGGGGCGCTGGACGACGGTCGCGACCGCGTGGCGCGGTTCGACGCTCGCGAGGGTGATGCACTCGTCCGCGTCGAGGACGACGAGGAAGCACGTCATACCGAGGTCGTTGGCGACCGCCGTGAGCTCGGGCAGCGCCTGGGCCTGCAGGTCGTGCGAGACGCCGGCGGCGAGCGCGGCCATGCGCGGCCCGAGGGCGACCCGGCCGTTCTCCCGGCCGACGAGGCCGTGGTCCTCGAGCGTCCGGAGCAGCCGGTACGCGATCGAGCGGTGGACGCCGATGCGGGCCGCGAGCTCGTCGATGGTGAGGGGCTCACGGGCGTCCGCGAGCGCCTCGAGGAGCTGGATGCCGCGGCTGAGGGTCTGGGAGGCGGCGGGGGCGCGGCCGGGTCCGTCGGGCACGGAGGGTCCTCTCGGTGGCGGCCGCGGGATGGCCACGGGCCGGGCGACCGTATACGATCAGCGGTATTCGTTAAGCGAACGTGGTGTTCGATAGTAGAACACAGATGCGCGTGGCTAGCCAGACATCGACGTCCGGGAGTTCCCATGCAGTTCCATCATCACGGCTACGTGACCGGCGACCCCCGGGTGCTGCCCGCCGCCGGCACCGGTCTCGACCGCCCCGAGGACCTCCCCGACGAGATCGACGTCCTCGTCGTCGGTGCCGGGCCTGCGGGCGCGATCCTCACCGCCCAGCTCGGCATGTACCCGGGCGTGACGACGCGGCTCGTCGAACGCCGCCCCGGCCGGCTCCAGATCGGCCAGGCCGACGGCATCCAGGCGCGCAGCAACGAGACGTTCCAGGCGTTCGGGTTCGCGAACCGCATCATCGAGGAGGCGTTCCAGCTCCGGGCGATGAACTTCTGGGCCGTCACGCCCGACCACCCGGACGGCATCGTCCGCACCCAGCGGACCGTCGACGACCCCGACCACGTCAGCGAGTTCCCGCACATGATCGTCAACCAGGCGCGCGTGCTCGACTACTTCCAGGAGTACGCGGCGCACTCCCCCGCCCGGATCACCCCGGACTACGGCTGGGAGCTCGTCGGGCTCGAGGTCGCGGGCGACGGCGCGTACCCCGTGACGGTCCGCCTGCGCCGCAGCGTGGCCGCCACGGTCGGGGCCCACGCGTACGCCGAGGGCGACGAGCGGGTCGTGCACGCGAAGTACGTCGTCGGGTGCGACGGCGCGCACAGCACGGTGCGGGCGTCGATCGGTCGTCGGCTCGAGGGCGACGACGCTATGCACGCCTGGGCCGTGATGGACGCGCTGACCGTCACGGACTTCCCGGACATCCGGACCAAGTGCGCGATCCAGTCGCCGCACGGCAGCATCCTGCTCATCCCCCGCGAGGGCGGGTACCTCTACCGGATGTACGTAGACCTCGGCGAGACGGACGAGTCGAACCGCGGGACCGTCCGCCGAACCACCATGGAGGCCGCGGTCGAGCGCGCGAACGCGATCATGCACCCGTACCACCTCGACGTCCGGCACATCGCCTGGTCGAGCGTGTACGAGGTGGCGCATCGCCTCACCGACAAGTTCGACGACGTCCCCGCGGAGCTCACCGGGACGCGCACCCCGCGCGTCTTCATCGCGGGCGACGCGTGCCACACGCACAGCGCGAAGGCCGGCCAGGGCATGAACGTGTCGATGCAGGACGGCTGGAACCTCGCGTGGAAGCTCGGGCAGGTGCTCACCGGGCTGAGCCCCGAGTCGCTGCTCGACACGTACTCGGGCGAGCGCTGGCAGATCGCCAAGGACCTCATCGAGTTCGACGGCGAGTGGTCGACGCTCATGACCCGCTCGCCCGAAGACCTCGACCCGGCCGAGCTGGCCGCGTTCTACGTCGCCACGGCGGAGTTCCCCGCGGGCTTCATGACCCGGTACGAACCGTCGATGGTCACGGGTGACACGGCGCACCAGGACCTCGCGACGGGGTTCCCGGTGGGCAAGCGGTTCCGGTCGGCGCCCGTGCGCCGGGTCGCGGACTTCTACGACGAGCACCTCGGCCACCACCACCGCGCCGACGGGCGCTGGCGCCTGTACGCGTTCGCCGACGCCGCGGCCCCGGGAGAGCCCTCCGCGCTCGGCGCCTGGGCCGCGTGGCTCCTGGATTCACCCGAATCCCCCGTGCGCCGGTTCACGCCGCTCGGCGCCGACTTCGACGCCCTGTTCGACGTCAAGGTCGTCTACCAGCAGCCGCACGACCAGGTGGACCTCGCGGTGGTGCCACCGGTCTTCCGGCCGCACGTCGGGCCGTTCGGGCTCGTCGACTACGAGAAGGTCTACGCCGCCGACCCGGAGCTGGGCGACGTGTTCGACCTGCGCGGGATCGACCGGACCCGTGGCGCCGTCGTCGTGGTGCGCCCCGACCAGTACGTCGCGCACGTGCTCCCGCTGACCGCGACGGCCGAGCTCGCGACGTTCTTCGCCGGCCTGCTCCTGCCGGCGGACCGGACCGCCGCGGAGCCGGTCGAGGCGTGACGCGCGTCCTCCGCGGCCTCGGCCGAGAAGGCAGACAGCTCGACTATGGTCCCGTGACGGCGGTGGCGCCGGACGGACGAAGGAGTTCCCATGAGTGACCTGCTGAGCGCGCGCGAGGCCGAGCTGCTGGCGGGCGTGCCCGACGGCCTGCTCGTCGGCGGGACGTGGCGCGACGCCGCGGACGGCGCCACGCTGCCCGTGCACGACCCCGCGACCGGAGCGCTGCTCAAGGAGATCGCGAGCGCGACCGTCGCCGACGGGGTCGCCGCGCTCGACGCCGCGTCCGAGGCCTTCCCTGCGTGGTCCGCGACCCCCGCCCGCGAGCGCGCCGAGATCCTGCGCCGCGCGTTCGACCTGCTCCAGGAGCGCAAGGAGGACGTCGCGCTCCTCATGACGCTCGAGATGGGCAAGCCGCTCGCGGAAGCGCGCGGCGAGGTCGCGTACGGCGGCGAGTTCCTGCGCTGGTTCAGCGAGGAGACGGCGCACCTGCAGGGCCGCTACGGCGCCAACCCCGAGGGCACGGGCCGGATGATCGTGACCCACCACCCCGTCGGACCGTGCTTCCTCATCACGCCGTGGAACTTCCCGCTCGCCATGGCCACGCGCAAGATCGCGCCCGCGCTCGCCGCCGGCTGCACCGTCGTCGTCAAGCCCGCGACGCTCACGCCGCTGACGACGCTGTTCCTCGCGCGGATCCTCGAGGACGCGGGTGTCCCTGCCGGCGTCGTCAACGTCATCACGACCCGGCGGACCGGCCCGGTCTCCGAAGCGATCATCCGTGACCCCCGCCTGCGCAAGCTCTCCTTCACGGGCTCGACGCCCGTCGGGCAGAAGCTCCTCGAGCAGGCGGCGGGCGGCGTCCTGCGCACGTCCATGGAGCTCGGCGGGAACGCGCCGTTCGTCGTGTTCGACGACGCCGACCTCGACTCGGCCGTCGACGGTGCCATCGCGGCCAAGTTCCGCAACATCGGGCAGGCGTGCACGGCGGCCAACCGGTTCGTCGTGCACCGTTCCGTCGCGGACGAGTTCGCGCGCCGCGTCACCGAGCGCGTGCAGGCGTTCCGCACCGGGCGCGGGACCGAGGACGGCGTGACGATCGGCCCGCTCATCGACGACCGCGCGGTCGCCAAGACCGGCGAGCTCGTGAGCGACGCCGTCGAGCGGGGCGCCACGCTCCGCACCGGGGGCGCGGCGATCGACGGGCCCGGCACGTTCTACGAGGCGACCGTCCTGTCCGAGGTGCAGCCGGGCAGCGCGATCCTGCGCGAGGAGATCTTCGGGCCGGTGCTCGCTATCGTCCCGTTCGACGACGAGGACGAGGCCGTACGGCTCGCCAACGCCACCGAGTACGGGCTCGTGTCCTACGTCTACACGCGGGACCTGGCCCGCGGGCAGCGCATGATCGAGCGGCTCGAGACCGGGATGATGGGGCTCAACGTCGGGGTCGTGTCGAACGCGGCCGCTCCGTTCGGCGGCTGGAAGCTGTCCGGCCTGGGCCGCGAGGGCGGCGCCGAGGGCATCCACGAGTACCTGCAGACGAAGTACACGCTCACCCCGAACCCGTTCGCGTAAACCTCACCGACCCGTGAGTGCGGAGTCTTGGTGCGACACGCCGGGCG